>JAURLF010000038.1 GCA_030831375.1 Gaiellales bacterium
GGTCGCGCGCGGCCGCGCGCGCTCTCCGGCAGGAGCAGCGCGTCGAGCTCGGCGCGCGCGCGCTCGGCGCGCCGGCCGAGGGCCGGATCGTCCGCGTACCCCATGGCGTCCGCGAAGGCGCGGTAGAGGCCGTCGATCCGCTCGACGTCGTCGAGCGGGAGGCCGAGCACGCGCCCGGCCATCCGCACCGCGTACGGCGCGGCGAAGGCCGCGCCGATCTCGGCCTCGCCTGACATGGGAAGCGCGGCCGAGAGGCGCTCGGCCTCGGCGCGCGCCACCTCCCCGAAGGCCCGTTCGACGTCACGCATGCGGAACGCGCCCTCGAAGGGATCGCGCAGGCGTCGATGCTCCTCGCCGTCCGTCGTCAGCATCATCCATCCGAGCGCGGCGCGCACGGGATTGGCATCGGCCTGCACCGTCATCGGGGTGCGCGGCGCGAGCGCGTCGCGTGCAACGCGATGTCCGGTTGCGAGCCACATCCCGAGCGCCGGCACCCACGAGACCGGTTCGGCCGCGCGCAGACGGTCGAGGACGACCTCGCCGCCGGCCGCGGCGAGGTCCGCGCGGGTCACGGCGGCGCCGAGCGGGAAGCGGGCGCGCCGCTCGGAATCCTCCTCGTCGCCCACGACGCGCTGGGCCATCAGATCCGCCGGATCCACGCCCCTACGCGGCCGGCTCGTCCGTCGGGTGGATGCGCCCGGTTGTCTCGCGCAGCGGCCGCCCGCCGCGGCCCGCACGCCAGCCGATGATCTCGGCGAGGATCGCCACCGCCGTCTCCGCCGGCGAGTGCGCGCCGATGTCGAGGCCGACGGGGCCGTGGATGCGCGCGATCTGCGCGTCCGTGCGCCCGGACTCCCGCAGCCGCTCGTTGCGCTTCTCCTGCGTGCGCCGCGAGCCGAGCGCGCCGACGTAGCCGACGCCGGCCTCAAGGGCCATCGAAAGCGCGGGGTCGTCGATCTTCGGGTCGTGGGTCAGCACGACGAGGTGGTCGGCGGCCTCCAGCCCGATCGCGGGGTAGGCCGTGTCGGGCCAGGCCGCCTCGATCACGTCGGCGCTCGGGATCCGCTCGGCCGTGGCGAACTTGCCGCGCGGGTCGACGACGGCGGTGCGCCAGCCGAGCGTGCGCGCCATCCGGCAGAGCGCCTCGGCCGTGTCGACCGCGCCGACCACGACGACGCGTGGGGCGGGGTGGACGCTCTCGACGAACAGGGTGACGCCGTCCTCGAGGTCGACCGCCCGCGACGTCTCGGTGGCGACGGCCTCGGCGATCAGCTGGTCGGCGGTGGCACGCAGGTCGCCGGCGAGGTCGCCCGCGGTCTCGCCGGTGTCGGCGTCGTGGACGGCGGCGCAGCCGTTCTGGTCGCCGCCGAAGGCGGTCGCGATCGCGCCGCGGCGCAGGGCGGGGCGCGGGCGCCAGCGGTCGAGCGCCACCCACAGCTCGCCGCCGCAGGCCAGCCCGACCTCGAGCGCGAGGTCGTCGGAGATGCCGTAGTGGATCAGCCGCGGGCCGGCCGCGTCCACGTCGCCGAACAGCTCCTGCGCGGCGCCGTAGATGTCGCCCTCGACGCAGCCGCCCGACACGGAGCCCGCCATCTCCCCGGATGAGGAGACGGCGAAGACGCTGCCGATCGGGCGCGGGGCGGAGCGGTAGGTGCGCACCACGGTGGCGAGCGCCACCTGGTCGCCGCGGGCGGCCCAGCCGGCCGCCGTGGCCAGGGTCTCGTCGTTCATGCCGCCCTCCTGAGCGTCGCGGGCCGCACCTCGGAGCGGCGCCCGCCGGCGGCGCGCAGCGCGTCGGCCAGGGCCTCGAGGGCGGCCAGGTTGTGGCCGGGCAGGAAGACGTCGACGTACGGCAGCGCCGCGGCCATGCCGGCGGCGAGCGGCTCGTACCCCTCCGTGCCCTTCAGCGGGTTGACCCAGATGATCGAGTGGGAGCGCCGCCTCAGTCGCGCCATCTCATCCCGCAGCGTGGTCACGTCGCCGCGCTCCCAGCCGTCGGAGACGATCACGACGACGCTGCCGCGGGTCAGGCCGCGGCGGCCGTAGACGTCGTTGAAGGCCCGCAGGGCGTCGCCGATCCGGGTGCCGCCCGCCCAGTCGGGTACGGCGCGCGCGGCACGCTCGAGGCTGGCCTGCGGGTCGTAGCCGCCGAGGTAGGGGGTCAGGCGGGTCAGGCGCGTGCCGAAGGTGAACGCCTCGACCTTGCGGCCCGCCGCCACAGCGGCCTGCAGGAACAGCACCAGCGCCCGGCTGTACGGCTCCATCGAGCCGGAGACGTCGCAGAGGAAGACGACGCGCCGCTCGACCCGCTTGGGCCGGCGGAAGGCGCGCTCGACGGCCTCGCCCTCGCGGCGCATCGCGCGCCGCAGGGTCTCGCGCGGCGCGATCACCGCGCCGTCCGAGGCGAGCTCGAGCCTCCGGGACGGGCGCATCGGCAGGACCCGCACGAGCCGGTCCATTAGCTTGCGCAGGCGCAGGAGCTCCGTGCGGGTGAGGGTGGAGAAGTCGCGCTCGCGCAGCCGCTCGTCCGCCGAGTAGGCGGCGAGCACGTCGGGCTCCTCCTGCTCCTCGTCGGGCTCGGCGTCCTCGTCATCGCCGCCGGGCGCCTGCGCCGGCGCCGGGGGCTGGGGGCGCTCGTCGATCCCGATGCCGAGGTCGGGCGGGCGGGATCGGTCGCGCGTGGGGTCGCGCTCGAACCAGGCCCGGAAGGCGCGATCGAAGACCTCGAGGTCGTCGCGGCGGGCCACGAGCGTGCAGGCCAGCGCCGCGTAGACCTCGTCGCGGCGGCGCAGGTCGATCCGGTCGAGCGCGCGCAGCGCGTCTTGGACGCGCCCCGGGCCGACCTCGACGCCGGCCTCACGGAGGATGCGCCCGAACGTGACGAGCTTGCGGACGACCGCGTCGCCGGGGTCCATCAGCCCGCCGGGGTCTCGACCGCGTCCGCGGCGGCGCGGGCGCGGTCCACGAGTTCCCGGAGGTCCGCGTCCCGAACGCGGCCGATGTCCTCGTGGAACTTGAGGACGGAACCGAGGGTCATGTCGACCACCCCCGCCTCGATCTCCTGCTGGCCGAGCGCGAGCAGGGCCTGCGTCCAGTCGATCGTCTCGGCGATGCCGGGCTGCTTCGTGAGGTCGAGCCGGCGCAGCTCGTGCACGAACGCGGCGGCCTGCGCGGCCAGCCGCTCGGAGGCGGCGGGGACGCGGGCGCGCACGATCGCGATCTCGCGCTCGAGGCCGGGCATCTCGACCCACATGTAGAGGCAGCGGCGCTTGAGCGCCTCGTGCAGCTCGCGGGTGCGGTTCGAGGTCAGGAAGACGACGGGGCGGCGCTCGGCCTTGATCGTGCCGATCTCGGGGATCGTGACCTGGAAGTCCGAGAGCAGCTCGAGCAGGAAGGCCTCGAACTCGTCGTCGGCGCGGTCGATCTCGTCGATCAGGAGCACCGGCGGCACCGGGTCGTCGCAGGCGATCGCGTCGAGCAGCGGGCGCCGCTCCAGGAAGCGCGGCCCGAACAGCTCGTCGAGGACCTCGTCGCCCCGGCCGGCCTCGCCCGTCGCCTCGAGGGTGCGGATGTAGAGCATCTGCCGCGCGTAGGCCCAGTCGTAGAGGGCGTGGGCGACGTCGATGCCCTCGTAGCA
>JAURLF010000001.1 GCA_030831375.1 Gaiellales bacterium
ACTGCATGACGGTGGGGGCCGGCAGCTGCGCGCCCGCCGCGCGCTCGACCAGCCGCTCCAGGTAGCCGCGCAGGCGCGGGCGCAGGTAGGCGGTGGCCACGGTGGCGCTCGTGCGCTCGTACTCGCGCATCTCCGGCAGCACCTCGTGCGAGGCGACGACCTCCACCCCGGGCAGGCCCGTGCGCACGGCGGCGGCGACGGCCTGCTCGTGCGCCGGGTGCAGGTAGCCGAAGAGCAGGCAGACGGCGACGCTCTCGACCTCGAGGCCGCCCAGCTCCCCGATCACCCGCTCGAGGTCTGCTCGGTCGAGCGGCTCGACGACGCCGTCGGGTCCCATCCGCTCGCGCACCGTCACGCGCAGCCCGCGCGGCACGAGCGGCGGCGGGTTGTGCCGGCTGAGGTCGTAGAGGTCGGCGCGGGCCTGGCGGCCGATCTCGATCACGTCGCGGAAGCCCTCGGTGGTGATGAGCGCGGTGCGCGCGCCGCGCCGCTCGAGCAGGGCGTTCGTCGCCACGGTCATGCCGTGGGCGAGCGCCTGCACGGCGGCCGGGTCGATGCCGCTCGCCAGGACGGCGGCGAGGACCGCCTCCGACTGGTCGTGCGGGGTCGTCGGCACCTTGGCGATCACCAGGCCGCCGGGCCCGACCGCGGCCAGGTCCGTGAAGGTCCCACCGACATCGACGCCGACGCGCATCCGGGAAGGGTACGCGCTGGCCGCGGGCCGACGGGTACCCTACGCGCATGCTCGACGCGGCCACCAGCAAGCGCCTGCGCGCGGTCCTCGCCGAGCGCCCCGACCGCCCGCTCGGCGTCGTCCTCGACGTCGGCTTCACGAACGGCCTCGCCTCGGCGCGCTCGCTGCGCGACGCAGGCGCCCCCGTCGTCGTCGTCGACCACCGCAAGGGCGCCCTCGGCTTCCGGTCGCGCGGCGTGGCGCCCGTGCTCGCGCCCGACCCGGCCGTCGACGAGGAGGGCTTCATCGGCGTGCTCGCCGAGCTCGCCGCCGTCACGGGCCGGCCGGGCTACCTGTTCCCGACGCACGACGCCCACCTGGTCGCCGTCTCGAAGCACGCCGACCGCATCGCGCCGCTCGTCCTGCCCGGCTCGGACTGGGACGTGATCGGCCCCCTGATGGCGAAGATCCCGCAGCTCGAGCTGGCCGAGCGCGCCGGCGTGCCGATCCCCCGCTCCTTCATGCCGACGACGCGCGCCGAGGCCGAGGCCGCCGCCGCGCAGATCCCCTACCCGGCGATCGCGAAGCCCTCGATCGGGATCGCCTTCAAGCACGCCGAGAAGGTGCAGGTGCTGCAGGCCGATCGACCCGAGCAGCTGGTGGACGCCTTCGAGCGGATCGACGCCACCGGCGATCGCGCGATCTTCCAGGAGGTGATCCCGGGCGGCGACGACGCGCTCTGGACCGTCGGCTCCTTCTCGACGGACGGCGGCCGCGCCGTCGGCACCTTCTGCGGGCGCAAGCTCGTGCAGCGTCCGCCGATCTTCGGCACCTGCCGCGTCGGCGAGGCGCGCTGGGCCGACGAGCCCGTCGCCTACGCCGACCAGCTGCTGCGCGCCAGCGGGTTCGACGGCATCACGCAGATCGAGTTCAAGCGCGACCCCCGCGACGGCTCGTACCGGCTGATCGAGATCAACCTGCGCACCTGGCAGTGGCACAGCCTGGCGCGCCGCTGCGGCGTCGACCTCGTCGGCCTGTGCTACCGCTCGGCCTGCGGCGAGGACGTCGGCCGCGCGACCTCCGGCCCGCGCCACGACGGGCGCCGATGGGTCGCCGCCGTCCCGCACCTGAAGGCCGGCTTCGCGGGCCGCGAGGGCCTGCGCGAGATCGCGGCGCCGCTGGTCGGCCTGATCGAGGAGCCCGTCTTCAGCCTGCGCGACCCCAAGCCCGGCGCCGTGCAGGCCGCCGGGCTCGTGGTCGGGCCGGTCAAGCGGCGCCTGCGCCGGCGCGGCTGACGGCCGCTCGCACGAGGCCCGCGAGGGCCTCGGCCTGGCCCTGGCGCGAGATGCGCTCGCGCACGTCCGCGGGCAGCGGCGTCGCCGTCAGCGTCCCCGCACGCCAGGCGTCGACGAGCCGCTCGACCGCGGCCCGTGCGCCGGCCACGTCGTGGGGCGCGACGACCTCGGCGCCCACGTGGGCGAGCTCACGGGCGGCCGCACCGCCGGGCGGCACGAGCGCCAGCACCGGCCGGCCGGAGGCCAGCAGCTCCCAGACCTTGCCGGGCAGGAACTTGGCCCCATGGCCCCCGCCCTCCTGCATGAAGATCAGCGCCACGTCCGCGTCGGCCTGGGCCTGCAGCGCCGCGGCGTGCGGCACGGGCGGCTCCACCGCGACGACGTCGTCGAGCCCGAGCGCGGCGAGGCGGGCCCGGTCGCGGTCGGGGAAGCCGCCGACGAAGCGCAGGCGGATGACGTCGGCGAGCTCGGGGCGGTCGCCCAGGAGCGCGGCCACCGCCTCGAGCAGGACGGCGGGCGAGCGGTCGCCGAAGAACCAGCCCGTGAAGGCGAAGGTGCAGCGGCCCGGGTCGGGACGGCGCTCGACCGCGGCGAGCTCCTCGAGGTCGACGCCGTTGGGGATCACCGCCAACGGCAGGTCGGGGCGCAGGTCGCGCACCTCGTCCTCGGCGTGGTCGACGACGGCCGCCGCGTCCATGCCGGCGGCGCACCAGCGCGCGAGCCGCGCGATCGCGGCCTGCTTCGCGCGCACGTCGGGGCGCGACAGGTCGAGGTCGGCGTGCGTCAGCCACGGGTCGCGCCAGTCGGCGACCCAGGGCACGTCGCTGCGGGCCCGGATCAGCCGGCCCGCCACCGCCACGGTGTGCGGCGGCGTGGTCGTCACGAAGGCGTCGAAGCGACCCGTGCCGAGCAGCTTGAGCGCGGCGGGCACGACGCTCGCGAGCCACGGGGCGTTCGCGTCGGGGAGGAAGATCCGCTGCGGGGCGAGCCGCGCCCGCATCAGGACCCGTCGCCCGAGCGTCGGCTGGGCCCGGATCCGCTCGCCGGGCAGCTGGCGCAGCGACGGCCCGCGGTACGGCACGCGATGCACGGGCACGTCGGCGGGGATGCGCGCCACGGACGCCGGGTCCTCGGCCAGCCACTTGGCGTCCGTCGGCACCAGCATCTCGACGTCGATGCCGAGGGCGGGCAGCCGACGCGAGAACTGCAGCGTCCGCTCCACGCCCCCGCCGGCGGTCGGCGGGTAGTAGAAGGCGACGAACAGGACGCGCAGGCGCTCCTCCATCCGGCCCATCATCGCACGGGCGTCGATGCGGTCGGCGGTATGCTCGGCCGGTGGCCGACCGCCTGCGCATCCTGCACGCGCCGCTGAACATCGCGGGCGGCCCCGAGGCCCTCAGCGCGGGCCTCAACGCGATCGGCTGCGAGAGCCGCCTGCTGGTCTTCACGAAGCAGCCGTTCCGGGACGGCTCGGACGTCAATCTCGGCCTGCGTCAGGGCGGCGGCCCCGTCAACCTGGCGCTCAACCTGCCCAAGCAGGCCCTCGCCTTCGGGCGCACGCTGCCCGCCTACGACGTCTTCCAGTTCCACTTCGGCGTCACGCTGATGCCGAAGCGCGTCAACCTGCCGCTGCTCGGTCGGCTCGACAAGGGCCGCGTCTTCCACTTCTGGGGGTCCGACATCCGCGACGCCCCCGTCGCCAAGTGGGACTACGCGCTGCGCCACGCCGACGCCGCGATCATCGGCTCGTACGCGACCGTGCACCGCGCGCCGCGCGGCGACTGGTGGCCGCCCTACGACGTCGTGCCGCCCGGCATCGACCTCGGCCTGTGGCGGCCCGCCTACCCCGAGCCGCAGCGCACGATCCGGATCGTGCACGCCCCCTCGCGGCGCCGCTCGAAGGGCACCGAGGCGGTGCTCGAGGCCGTGCGGGCCCTCAAGGCGGAGGGCGCGCCGATCGAGCTCGACCTCGTCGAGAACACCCCGAACGACGAGGCGCGGCTGCGCTACGCCGCCGCCGACCTTGTCGTCGACCAGCTCAACGTCGGCTGGTACGGGCTCTTCTCGATCGAGGCGATGGCGCTCGGCAAGCCCTGCATCGTGCGCCTCGACACGGCGGCCGCGGCCGAGACCGAGGACGCCTTTGGCCACCGCATCCCGCTGATCAGCGCCGACGCGGACTCGCTCGCCGCCACGATCCGCGGGCTCGTCGCCGAGCCCGCGCGGCTGACCGAGATCGGGCGCGCCTCGCGCGCCTACGTCGAGGCCGTCCACTCGCACACCGCCGTCGCCGAGCGCATGCTCGACGTCTACCGGCGGCGCGGCATCGCGCACGGGTTCTGATGCCGCGGCGGCTCGACCGCGAGACGCGCCGGCCCGGCCCGGGCGCCGCCGCCGCCGTCCTCCTCGTGATCGCCCTCCTCATCGGCTACGTCGGCGTGGCCGCGGTCCGCGACGGGTCGGCGATCGTCGGCGCCGGTGCGATCGCGGTCGCCGTCGGGCTCGGGGTGGCGGCGGTGGCGCTCGGGTTGCGGCGTGCCGGCGCGCGCCGCTGACTGGGTATGTGGACTATGTGCTATCGTCGGCGCCATGCCGCAGCTGCACCTCTACGTCTCCGACGACGCCGCGGCCGCGCTGCGGGCCCGCGCTGACGAGGCAGGCCTCTCCCTGAGCCGCTATCTGGCGCGCCTCGTCGGCGCGCACGTCCATGCGGGCTGGCCGCCGGGGTACTTCGACGCCGTCGCCGGCAGCTGCCCGGACTTCGCCGTCCCCCCGGACCCGCCTGATGCCCCCACCCGATCCTGGGCATGAAGCGGCTGCTCGACACCACCGTCCTCGTCGACCTCCTGCGCGGGGACGAGGACGTCCGCCGGCGCCTCGAGGCCGAGGACCCGGCGGACCTCGCGATCAGCACCGTCACCGTCTCCGAGCTGTTGACCGGGGCGACGCTCGCCGCGGACACCCACCGGGAGCTCTTCGCCGTCGAGCTCGCCATCCGCCCGCTCCGACAGCTCCCGCTGGACGGGCCGTCAGCTCGCAGGGCCGGCCTGATCAAGGCGCTGCTCGACCGCCAGGGCACGCCGATCGGCGTCGCCGACCGCCTGATCGCGGCGACCGCGCTCGAGCACGACGCGGTGGTGGTCACGTCGAACGCTCGTGAATTCGCCCGCGTCCCGTCCCTGATCACCGAGGACTGGCGGGCACCCGTCTAGAGCCAGTCCGCCTTGCGCAGCACGAGCGCGAGGGTGACCATCCCGACGAGGGCGACGCCGGCGCTGAAGAGGCCGCCCCACGGGCTGTCGAGCAGCCACAGGTGCCGGAAGTTCTGGCCGTACCAGCCCGTCGTGATGGTGGGCACGAGCAGGACGGCGCCCCAGCCGGAGATCTTCTTCGTGATGTCGTTCTGCCGGTAGGCGACGAGCGACAGGCGCGAGTCCTGCAGCGCGATCAGCCGCTCCCCGTACGCGTCGAGGTCGTCGTGGACGCGCAGCAGGTGGTCGTAGACGTCGCGCAGCTCGAGGTCGACCGCCTCCCCGTGGCGGCGGTCGACGAGCTCCTGGCGGATCACCATCCCGATCACCTCGCGCAGGCGGTTGGCACGGCGACGCAGGTCGCCGACCTGGCCGCGCAGCTCCGCCGTCGCGCGCAGCGCGGGCAGGGGGTCGCGTCCGCGCGAGTCCTCGAGCGCCATCGCCTCCTGCTCGACGAGGCGGTCCTCGAGCTCGCCGGCCCGGTCCTCGTACACCTCGACGAGGCGGCTGAGGAGGATGCAGGCGATCGCCATCGCGCCTGCGTCCTTCAGCCCCGTCCAGCCCTTGACCTCGGCCGTCGCCTCCGAGAACTCGACGTCCCAGTCGTAGCGCACCGTCACGGCCGTCGACCCTGACAGCACCATGCAGCCCGTGCCGTCGCCGCGCGGCGCCCCGACCTGCACGATGGCCCAATCGCCGAGCCGGAGGAAGCGCTGGCGCCCCTCGGGCCGGTGCACCGCGTCGACGAGGGTCTCCGGCCACGCGCAGGCGGCCGCGACGGCGGCGAGCTGAGCGTCGGTCGGGTCGCCGCAGTCGATCCAGGTCAGGGCGCCGTCGGCGCCGAGCGCGGCGGCCACGTCGGCCTCGGCCAGCGGCGCCATCACCGCCGGCGAGGCGGTCAGGTCGAGTCGCTGCAGCACGCCCCCCATGGTGGCACGCGACCCCGCCGGCCAACGGCGGGGGACCACGACCGACCCGGTAGACTCAGCGGGTGCTCGAGGGCAAGCGAATCCTGCTGACCGGCGGCGCCGGCTTCATCGGCACCACCGTCGCCGGCCTGCTGGCCGACGCGAACGAGGTCGTCCTCTACGACAACCTCCACAACGACGCGCTCAGCCAGACGTCGCTGCGCGACCACCCGAACGTGACGTTCGTGCAGGGCGACATCCTCGACCTGGACGACCTCGCGGCCGCCGCCGAGGGCGCCACGCACCTCGTGCACATGGCCGCCATCGCGGGCGTCGCGACGGTGCTCAAGAGCCCCGTCCGCACGATGCGGGTCAACCTGCTCGGCACCGCCAACGTGGCGGAGGTCGCGCACGGCCTCGGCGACCGGCTCGAGCGGATGATCGACTTCTCGACCAGCGAGGTCTTCGGCCGCCACGCGTACAAGGTCGAGGAGACGCACGAGACCTCCGGCGGCCAGGTCGGGGAGGCGCGCTGGTCGTACGCCGTCTCGAAGCTCGCCGGCGAGTACTTCCTGCACGCCTACTTCGAGGAGCACGGCCTGCCCGTCGCCGTGGTGCGCCCCTTCAACATCTACGGCCCGAACCAGATCGGCGTCGGCGCGATCCACCACTTCGTGCGCCACGCCATCAACGGCGAGGAGATCACCGTCCACAACGACGGGGCCCAGATCCGCGCGTGGTGCTACATGGACGACATCGCCACCGCCGTCCTCGAGATCCTCGAGAACCCCGCCGCGGTCGGGCAGTCCTTCAACATCGGCAACCCGCGCAGCGTCTGCACCACGTACGACCTGGCGCTGCGCATCAAGCGCCTCGCCGGCTCGGACTCGCCGATCGTGTTCAAGCCGCTCGAGTACTCCGACGTCGAGATCCGGATCCCCGACATCACGCGCGCCCGCGAGGTGCTGGGCTGGGAGCCGCAGGTCGACCTCGACGAGGGCCTCGAGCGCACCATCGCCTGGTACCGCGCGCAGGGGTCGTAGGGGCCGGGCCGTGGCCGCCTTCACGCCGGAGGGCTACGGGGAGCTCCTCGACGCGATCATCGCGGGGCGCTACCGGCTCCGCGGCTTCGACGTCGCCCAGCCGGCCGAGCAGATGCTGTTCTTGCGCCACGACGTCGACCTCTCGCTCGAGGCCGCGCTGGAGATGGCCGAGCTCGAGCACGCGAAGGGCATCCGCGCCACGTACCTCCTGATGACGCGCAGCGTCTTCTACAACCTCGCCTCGCCCGCCGGCGAGGCCGCGTACGCGCGGCTGCGCGAGCTCGGCCACTGGGTCGGCCACCACGCGCTGCACCCCCACGTCGACCCCGTCGTCGACCCCGGCTTCGACCGCGTGATGGCGTGGCACAACCCCGACCCGGCCTTCATGGAGGACGCCGTGCCCGGCTGGGTCAACGTCATGGAGCCGCGTTTCACCGGCGGCTTCGCGTGGACGTACCGCTCCGACTCGAAGCAGGCGTGGCGGCGCGGCGACCCCACCGCCGAGATCGCCGAGGCGCGCTTCCCGTGGCTTCAGCTCCTGATCCACCCCGTGCTCTGGATGCGCGGGCGCGACGGCATGCGGGCCACGATCGACGAGTACCTCGACCGCGACCGCGACGCGCGCCTCGAGCAGCTGCGCGGCGACGACCTCGATCTTGACTGAGCCCCTGACCATCCTCGTGACGGCGGTCGGCTCGCCCGGCTCGGCCGCGCTCCTGCGCGCCCTGCGCGACAACGGCGAGCGCCCGGTGCGCCTCGTGGGCACGGACCTGCGCGACGAGAACGCCGGCCGCTTCCTCTGCGACGCCTTCGCGACCGTGCCGGCGGGCACGGATCCCGCGTTCGGACCGGCGATCCTCGCGCTCGCCGAGCGCGAGGGCGCACGGGTGGTGCTGCCCCAGGCCTCGTTCGACCTCGCCGGCCTCGCGGCCATGCGCGATGACTTCGCCGCGGCCGGGATCGCGCTGATCTGCTCGAGCCCCGAGGCGGTGGCCGCCGCCGACTCGAAGCACGCGACCCTCGCGCTGTGCGAGCGCCTCGGCGTGCGCGCGCCCGCCTTCCGCCTCGCCCGCGGCGGCGCCGAGGTGGCCGCCGCGGCGCGCGCCCTCGGCTACCCCGACCGCGATGTCTGCATGAAGCCGGTCGTCTCGGCCGGCTCGCGCGGCTTCCATGTCATCTCCGCCGACGTCGACGAGCGCCGCTGGCTGCTCCATGAGCGCCCGGTGGCCCCGCCGCGCCGGCTGGAGGACGTCGAGCGCATCCTCGCGGACGATCCGACGGAGCTCCTGGTGATGGAGCTCGTGCAGGGCCTCGAGCGCACCGTCGACGGCTACGCCGAAGACGGCCGCATCGTGCTCGGCCACCCGAAGACGCGCGAGGCGATGCGCGCCGGGCTCGCGATGCGCTTCGAGACGCTCGACGCGCCCGAGCTGATGGCGGTCGCCGAGACCCTCGTCGGGGGCTTCGGCCTCGACGGCTTCTTCAACCTGCAGCTGATCGGCGACGCCGTGCTCGAGATGAATCCGCGCATCTCGACGATCGTCTACCAGGACGACCTCGACCTGCCCTGGCTCGGCGTCCGCCGCGCCCTCGGCGAGCTGACCGACGCCGAGGCGGCGGCCGCGCAGGGGCGCGTCCGGCCCGGCCGGGTCGCGCTGCGCTACTTCGACCAGCTCGAGTACGGGCCCGGCTAGCCGGCGGCGACGGCGAGCGCGGCGAGCACGTCGGCCACGTCCGCGTCCGTCATCGCCGGGTAGACCGGCAGCGCGAGACCGCGGTCGACGACGTCCTCCGCGACCGGGGCCGACTGCCCGAGCGGAGCGAGGCTGCCGATCCGGGTCAGCGCGTACGAGAGGATCCCCGCCCCGATGCCCTGCTCCCGCAGTGATGCGATCACCCCGTCCCGGTCCAGCCCCGCGGGCACGACGACGCCGAAGGTCTGCTCGTTGACGGCCGCCCCCGCGGGATGCGCCTGGCCGGCGAGCCCCAACCCGGGC
>JAURLF010000039.1 GCA_030831375.1 Gaiellales bacterium
CGCCGACGGCCTCGCCGCCGTCGACGGGTCCGAGGTGGCGCTGCCCGTCGAGGGCAACCACGTCTTCGTCCGGCTCGCGCCGGACGTGCACGCGCGCCTCGCCGCGGCCTACGCCTTCCACGAGTGGCAGACGCGGCCCGGCCTGCACCGGCTGATGTGCTCGTGGGCGACGGAGCCCGAGGCGGTCGACCGGCTCGTGGCCCGCGCGGCCGGCGGCTAGCCCCCGTCGGCGATCCGCCGCCAGGCCTCGGCGAGCCCGGGCGCGCCGTCGCCGAGCGGGTCGAGGAAGCGCCGCTGGATCCCCGCGACGTGGATCGGCGCCGCGTCATCGAGGACGGCCCGCCCGCGCCCGGTCAGGACGGCGCGCACGATCCGCTGGTTCTCGGCGCGGCGCTCCACGAGCCCGGCCCGCTCGAGCCGCGCCACGACGCGCGTGACGCCGCTCGGCGACAGCACGACCGCGTCGGCCAGCTGGCCCATCCGCAGCCCCTCGACGGGGCCGTTGGCGAGGGTGACGAGGACGTCGTAGTCGCCGAACGAGATGCCGCAGCGCTCCTGCAGATCTCGGTCGAGGGCGCGCACGACGTCGGCGTGGGTGCGCAGGAACCCGTACCAGGCGCGCTGGCGGTCGGGGTCGAGGTCGTTCCAGCCGGTCACGGCGGGAACGTGGCGACGAGCCGGTCGAGCCAGTCGATCGCGAGCGGCACGACGGCGGGGTCGACGGAGTGGTCCCAGTCGGTCTCGTGGTACTCGACGAGCAGGCCGCCGGCCTTGAGCTCGTCGACGGCGTCGCGGGCGAAGTCGATGGCCATGATCGGGTCCTGCCGGCCGTGGTAGACGAAGGCGTCCATGCTGGCGCGCCCGTGGATGTCGGCGTCCCAGCCGTCGACGGTGGGGATGAAGCCGGCCAGGGCCATGATCCCGGCGGGGGAGGGGCGGTCCGGGCCGAGGCCGAGCGCGTAGCTCATCACGGCGCCCATCGAGAAGCCGCCGAGCACGGTGCGCTCCGGCCCGAGGCCGGTGCGCTCCCAGGCGGCGTCGTGGAAGGCCGCGAGCGCCGCGTACGCGGCGTGGAAGGTGTCGGGGTCGGGGAAGCCGACGCGGGGTACGACGTACCAGTGGCGGCCGGGCCAGCCGGGCAGCTCGAGTGGGCCGCGCGGCAGGATGACGTGCAGGCGCCGCTCGGGGTCGAGGGCGTCCGCGAGGGGCAGGAGGTCGTGGGCGTCGGCGCCGCGGCCGTGGTGGAGGATCCAGAGGCCCTCGGGCTCGCCGGCGGCCGGCCGCTCGAGGTGCTCGAGGCCGCTCACCCGGCCACCGCCGCGCGCGGGTTGGCCAGCGGGGTCAGCGAGCGCTCGAGGTGCTCGCGCAGGTGCGCGTGCATCGCGGGCAGGCGCAGCTCCTCGCCGAGGCGCTCGGGGTCCTCGTCGACGGCGAAGCCGGGGGACAGGGTGGCGATCTCGAACAGGAGGCCCGTCGGCACGCGGAAGTAGATCGAGCGGAAGTAGTCGCGGTCCATCACGGGCGAGACGCGCCCGCCGGCGCGCGCGACGCGCTCCTGCCAGCCGACGTGGTCCTCGTCGCGCGACGCCCAGGCGATGTGGTGCACGGTGCCGGCGCCGTTCAGGCCGGGCGCGTCCGGTGCGGGGTCGAAGACGATCCGGAAGGAGCGCTCCGAGCCCTCCACGGCGTACGCGCCGTCGCCCGCGAACGAGAAGCCGAGCAGCTCCGTCAGGACCGGGTCCTCCGCGGCGGGGTCGGCCGGCGTGTAGGCGCGCACCGCCTCGATGCCGGTGATCGCGTGCTCGGCGGGGACCTCCGGGTGGCGGGCGGTCAGCGGCGGGTTGGCGCCCTGCGGCACGAGCGCGAAGGCGAGCCCGTCGGGGTCGGCGAAGAGCAGCGCGTCACCCTCGCGTCGGACCGGCACGCCCGCGGCGGCGAGGCGCGCCTCCCAGAAGCCGAGCGAGTCCGCGGAGGGAACACTGAGGTCGATGCGGTGGATCATGCCCGCACCCGCTCGGCCGGCCGCTGCGCCGGGCGCCTCGAACCAGGTCAGGATCGAGCCGGGCGCGCCGGTCTCGTCTCCGAAGTAGAGGTGGTAGCTGAGCGGGTCGTCGAAGTTGACGGTCTTCTTCACCAGCCGCAGGCCGAGCACGTCCGCGTGGAAGCGCACGTTCTCGGTCGCGTCGGCGGTGATCATCGTGATGTGGTGGAGCGCTTCGAGCCGCATGGGGCACCTCGGTCGTGAGTTCTTGACGATGCAAGAACATTGCCATGGAGTTCTTGCTCTGTCAAGAACCTGCGCGCAGGTGCTCCCACTCCGCGGGCGTGTTGGCGCCCGCGAGCGAGCGCAGCGCCGGATCCGCCGCGGCGACCCCGGGCAGCGCGAGCAGGGCGTCCGCATCGAGCTCCACCGCGTCGAGCCGGTCGAGCAGCGGCTGCAGGCCGCGCTCCCCGCCGGCGAGCAGCGCACGCGCCTGGGTGAGCGCCGCGTCGACCCGGTAGGCGGCGGCCAGCGGCTGGCGGTGCCCGCCGACGAAGGGCGCGGCCGCCGTCGCGTCGTCGAGCCGGCCGAGCAGGCCGCGCACGAGAACGGGATCGAGCCGCGGCAGGTCCACGGCCGCGGCGAACGCGCGCTCGGCGCGCCCCGCGAGAGCGGCGAGCCCGGCCTCGAGACCGCGCAGCGGCCCGTCGCCCGCGACGGCGTCGCGGACCAGTTCGACCCCGGGGGGCAGTGCCGGATCGGGCTGCTCCGGGGCGGCCACCGCGACCACCGGCCCGCGCACCGCGTTCGCGAGGAGCGCGGCCATGTGCGCGGAGAGGGGCGTGCCGTGCCAGTCCAGATCGGCCTTCGGCCGGCCCATGCGGGTCGACGCGCCGCCGACCAGGAGGATCGCGCCATCGGCCATGCCCGGATCGTAGAGCGCCACGGGCGGCTGCTACCGTCGGCCTGTGGCGCGCTGCATCGTGATCGGGGCCGGCCTGGCCGGGCTGGTGGCGGCGGACGCGCTCGCCCGGGACGGGATCGACGTCGAGGTGCTCGAGGCGCGTGACCGGGTCGGCGGGCGCGTCTGGTCGGCGCGCGTCGACGGCGGCGGCCTCGTCGAGCGCGGCGGCGAGTTCATCACCGCCGGCTACGCGGCGACCGAGGCGCTCGCCGCGCGGCTCGGCCTCGCGCTCGACGGCATGGGCATCCGCTACCCCGATCGCGCGCTGCGCCCCGACCCCGGCATCGACCGCGCCGCGGCGCTCGCCGCCGCGCAGCGGGTGGAGGCGGCCGCGGCCGCCGAGCCCTCCGCCCCCGCGCTCGAGCTGCTCGCCCGCGAGGTGCCCGACCCCGCGATCCGCGAGCTCCTCGCGAGCCGCGCCCAGAGTGCGGCCTCCTACCCCGTCGAGGGCCTCACCGGCGGCCACATCACCGACATCACGCACCTCCTCGACGACGTCGAGACGCGGCGCGTGCGCGGCGGCAACCAGGGCCTCGCCGAGGGGCTCGCCGCCGGGCTCGGCGACGCAGTGCGCCTGTCGACGCCCGTCACCCGGGTGCGCCGCCTCGACGGCGGCGTCGAGGTCGAGGCCGTCGACGGTGCGCACGCGGCGGACGCCTGCGTGGTCGCGGTGCCGCTGCCGATCCTCGCGCGGCTGGCCTTCGAGCCGGCCCTGCCGGCCGAGCGGCGCGCGTGGATCGAGGCGATCCCATTCGGGCGCGCCGCCAAGCTCGCCCTGCCCCTGACTGCGCCCGTCGCGCCCGACGCGGTGATGTCGGTCCCGGAGCGCTTCTGGGCGTACGTCACGCCGTGCGACGGCGTCGGCGGCCGCGTCGCGGGATCGTGGATCGGCGGCGAGCCAGTGCTCGACCGGCTCGGCGTCCGCGACGGGCCCGAGCGCTGGATCGCGGCGGTGCGC
>JAURLF010000040.1 GCA_030831375.1 Gaiellales bacterium
GTGCTCGAGGCCCTCGATCGCCTCGTGCCTGCCGGCCCGGACCCGGGCCCCGGTCAGGTGCTGCTGCATCGCGCGCAGGATGACGTCGTTCACGAGCGTCGACTTGCCCGACCCGGACACGCCCGTGACGGCGACGAGCCGACCGACGGGGACCTCGACGTCGATGCCGCGCAGGTTGTGCTCGGAGGCGCCGCGCACGGCGAGGACGGCGTCGGCGGGCCCGCGCCTCTCCGGCACGCGGATCGCGCGCCGGCCCGACAGGAACTGGCCCGTGACGGACTCCTTCGACTTCATGACCTGCTTCGGGGTGCCGGCGGCCACGACGCGGCCGCCGTGCTCGCCCGCGCCCGGCCCCATGTCGACGAGCCAGTCGGCGGCGCGCATCGTGTCCTCGTCGTGCTCGACGACGATCACGGTGTTGCCGAGGTCGCGCAGCCGCGTGAGGGTCTCGAGCAGGCGGTGGTTGTCGCGCTGATGGAGGCCGATCGACGGCTCGTCGAGGATGTAGAGGACGCCGACCAGGCTCGCGCCGATCTGCGTGGCGAGGCGGATCCGCTGCGCCTCGCCGCCCGACAGCGTCGAGGCGGCGCGGTTGAGCGACAGGTAGCCGACGCCGACGTCCATCAGGAAGGAGAGCCGCTCGACGATCTCGCGCAGGATCCGCTCGGCGATCAGCCGCTCCGTGTCCGTCAGCTCGAGCGTGGTCGCCCATTCGACGGCGCGCTCGACGGACTGGTCGGTGGCCTCGTGGATCGAGAGCCCGCCGACCGTGACGGCGAGGCTCTCCGGCTTGAGCCGCGCGCCTTGGCATTCGGGGCACGGCCGCAGCGTCATCCACTCCTCGATCTTGTCCTTCTGCAGCTGCGACTCGGTCTCGTCGTAGCGGCGCTTGAGGCTGCCGAGCAGCCCCTCCCACGCCACGGCGTACGCGCGCTTGCGCCCGTAGCGGTTGCGGTACGACACCATCACGCGCTCGCCGTCCGTGCCCTCCAGGAAGAGTGCGCGCTCGGCCGGCTTGAGGTCGCCCCACGGCGTATCGAGATCGACGTCGAAGCGCTCCGCGATCGCCACCACGAGCTGCTCGAAGAAGTTCGTGCCGGCGACGTTCCACGGCTGCAGCGCGCCACCCGACAGGGTCTGCTCGGGGTCGGGCTGCACGAGGTCGGGATCGAGCTCCGGCAGCGCCCCGAGCCCGTGGCAGTGCGCGCACGCGCCGTGCGGCGAGTTGAAGGAGAAGACGCGCGGCGCCAGCTCGGCCAGCGAGACGCCGTGGTCGGGGCAGGCGAAGCGCTCGGAGAAGGTCATCGTCTCGCCGTCGACGAGCGCGACGTCGACGAGGCCGTCGGCGAGGCCGAGCGCCGTCTCGACGGAGTCGGTCAGGCGCCGGCGCAGGTCGTCTTTGTGCTTTAGTGAGTCGGCGACCACCGAGAGGTCGTGCTTGTACTTCTTGTCGAGCGTGATCTCATCCTCGAGGAGCAGCGTCTCGCCGTCGACCTTGACGCGGGTGAAGCCCTCGCCGCGCAGCCGCTCGATGACGTCCTTGAACTCGCCCTTGCGGCCGCGCACGATCGGCGCGTCGACGGTGAAGCGCGTGCCCTCGGGCAGGAGCAGGACCTGGTCCACGATCTGCTCGGCGCTCTGGCCCGTGATCGCGCGGCCGCAGGTCGGGCAGTGCGGATGCCCGACGCGCGCGTAGAGGAGCCGCAGGTAGTCGTAGACCTCGGTGACGGTGCCCACCGTGGAGCGCGGGTTGCGCGACGTGGTCTTCTGGTCGATCGAGATCGCCGGCGACAGCCCGTCGATGCCGTCGACGTCGGGCTTCTCCATCTGCCCCAGGAACTGCCGCGCGTACGCGGACAGCGACTCGACGTAGCGGCGCTGCCCCTCCGCGTAGAGCGTGTCGAAGGCGAGGCTCGACTTGCCCGAGCCGGACAGGCCCGTGATGCAGACGAGCCGGTTGCGCGGCAGCTCGACCGTGATGTCGCGCAGGTTGTGCTCGCGCGCACCGCGGATGGTGATCGACTGGTCGGCGGCCATCCGACCAGCCTAATCGCACGCGCGGCGGCCGCGGCGGTTCAGCTGGACAGGCGGAACGGCGGGTAGCGGTCCGTGGTCAAAAGCAGCGCGTAGCAGGTGACGCGCGCGCTCCAGCGCAGGTAGCCGACGAGGAAGTCGTGGATGCCGCGCGGGCAGCGCCCCGTGAAGAGGATCGCGAACCAGGCGATGACGACGGCGACGACCACGCCGATCGAGAGCACGGCCAGCACGACGTAGTGCGGGAACGCGAGCAGCCACTTGACGAGGGGCATGCCGCGCGAGAGCTCCGCCTTCGCGTCCGGGTACGGGACGCGCAGGTCGAGCGCCTGGCGGTCCTCGGTCGACGGGTACTCGTCGCGCAGCAGCAGCAGGTACAGGCTGATGCGATTGACGAGCGCGAGCAGCTGCACGTTGAAGTCGAACCACCAGCGCGGGTAGCGGTGGCGGAAGAGCAGGAGCAGGAGCGTCGGCGCGAACAGGAACCCGCCGGCGAGGCTGGCGGCGTTCGTCGAGTCGAAGTCGAGCGATGTCTGGGTGAAGAGTCCGAGCAGGATCAGGACGGGCACCGCCAGGATGATCCGGAAGAAGACGGTCCAGCGGTTGCGTGGCCCATCGGGGTAGCGCACGTCGAGGTCGACGGGGTACGGCGCGGGGCCGGCCGGCGCCGGCGCCGCCGGGGCGGGGATGTCAGGTGGGGCGCTCATGGCCCGACGCTACCACCGGGGACTCCGGCCGTCCCCGTGACGGCTACGCTGCCCCGGTCACGACGAGGAGGAACCCGTGAAGCAGGAGAAGCTGCACCCCGAGGGCGCGCCGCCGCCGAGCGCGCCGTACACGCCGGTGATCAAGGTCGGCGACACCGTCTGGACGTCCGGCCAGGCGCCGTTCGGTGCGGACGGCCAGATCCACGGCGACGACGTCACGGCCCAGACCGAGCTCGTCTTCGACAACCTCGAGGCCGTGCTCACGGCGGCCGGCGCGAAGCTCTCCGACGTGGTCAAGGTGACTGCGCACCTGCAGGACCTGCATGGCGACTTCGACGCCTACAACGCGGTCTACGCACGTCGCTTCGGCGACCACCGTCCGTGCCGCACGACGGTCGGGTCGACCCTCGGCGGCTTCCTCGTCGAGATCGACTGCGTCGCCGTCGTCGGGTCCGGGGCGTAGGCTGCCGGGCGTGAGGATCACGCGCACGACCCCCCTGCCCCTCGTCCTCCTCCTGATCGCCGCGCTGGGCGCGGGCGCCTGCGGCGGCTCCGACGACGAGTCGACCTCCGTGGCGGGCGGCGACGCCATCGGCGGCGGCGAGGCCGTCTGCGACCAGGCGACGTTCGATGCGTGGGCGAAGGCGTATGGCGAGAGCAACGGCACCACCGTCACGCTGCCTGCCGACTCGTTCGAATGCGCCGACGGCTGGGCCGTGATGTTCCCGACAGTCGGCGACGGCGAGGACGCCTTCACCGAGACGATGGTGGTGCAGGCCGAGGGCGGCGCCTGGGCGCTGATGGACCGCGCCAAGGTCTGCGGTGACGACGAGGCCTCCTCGGAGGTCCCGGCGGCCCTCTACCAGCAGGCCTGCCAGACCAACTGACCGGCGCGATGGCCGTCGGGGCCCCGGCCCCGACGGCCTACAGCGCGGCGAGCTCGGCGCGCACGCCCTTGAGCTCGTCGCGCAGGCGCGCCGCCTCCTCGAAGCGGAGCTCCTCCGCGGCGAGGAACATCGCCTCCTCGAGCTCGACCGAGGCCCGCTCGAGCTCCTCCCGCCCCTGGCCGTCCCGCTTCGGGCGGCGCCCCCGTTTCGACGAGGGCACCGTCGGGGCCTCGAGCGACAGGAACTCGGCGATGTCGGAGACGCCCTTCGAGATCGTGGCGGGCGTGATGCCGTGCTCCTGGTTGTACGCGAGCTGGCGCTCGCGACGGCGCTGCGTCTCCGCCACGGCGCCCCGGATCGAGTCGGTCTCGCGATCGCCGTACATGATCACGCGCCCGTTGACGTTGCGGGCCGCACGGCCGATCGTCTGGATCAGCGCCGTCTGGCCGCGCAGGAAGCCCTCCTTGTCCGCGTCGAGGATCGCCACCAGGGACACCTCTGGCAGATCGAGGCCCTCGCGCAGCAGATTGACGCCGACCAGCACGTCGTAGGCGCCGAGGCGCAGGTCGCGGATGATCTGGATCCGCTCGAGGGTGTCGATCTCCGAGTGGAGATAGCGCGTCTTGACCCCGCTCTCGAGCAGGTAGTCGCTGAGATCCTCGGCCATCTTCTTGGTCAGGGTGGTCACGAGGACGCGCTCACCGGCCCGCTCGCGCAGCCGGATCTCGCCGAGCAGGTCGTCGATCTGCCCCTCCGTCGGGCGCATCTCCACCTCGGGGTCGACGAGGCCGGTCGGGCGGATGATCTGCTCGACGACGCGCTCGCTCTCGCGCAGCTCGAACGCGCCCGGCGTGGCGCTGACGAGGATCGTCTGGCCGACCTTACCGAGGAACTCGTCGAACTGCAGCGGCCGGTTGTCGAGCGCCGACGGCAGCCGGAAGCCGTGCTCGATCAGCTGCAGCTTGCGGGAGCGGTCGCCCTCGTACATGCCGCCGATCTGCGGGATCGTCTGGTGCGACTCGTCGATGAAGCAGAGGAAGTCGCCGGGGAAGTAGTCGATCAGGGTGAACGGCGACGAGCCGGGCCGGCGGCCCTCGAAGATGCGCGAGTAGTTCTCGACGCCGTTGCAGTAGCCCATCTCGCGCAGCATCTCGACGTCGTACTCGGTGCGCTGGCGGATCCGGTGCGCCTCGAGCGGCTTGCCGTCCTGCTCGAAGCGGTGCGCGCAGTCCTCCATCTCGGCGAGGATCTCCTGCGTCGCGCGCTCGATGGTGACGGGGTCCGTCACGTAGTGGGTGGCCGGGTAGACGACGAGCTCGGATGGCTTGCCGAGCACCTCGCCGGTGAGCGGGTCGAAGTGGGTGATCGACTCGACCTCGTCGCCGAACAGGCTGATCCGGTACGCCGACTCCATGTAGGCGGGCTGCAGCTCGATCACGTCGCCCTTGGCGCGGAACGCGCCGCGCCCGAGCGCGGTGTCGTTGCGGCGGTACTGGATGTCGACGAGGTCGCGCAGCACCTGGTCGCGGCCGGCGGTCGGCTCGCCGACCTTGAGGATCACGAGCCGCTCCTGGTACTCGTCGGGCGAGCCGAGGCCGTA
>JAURLF010000041.1 GCA_030831375.1 Gaiellales bacterium
GAGATCGCGGCCGAGCGCGCGACCCCGGCGGAGCGCGGCCGGCTCGCGGAGCTCGTCCGCGAGATGTCGGGCCACCACCTGTCCGACTACGCCGCCTACCGCGCGCTCGACGCGCAGTTCCACATCGCGCTCGCGGCCCTGTCGGGGTCGACGACCCTCGTGCAGCAGGTGACCGACACCCAGGCGGCGCTCTCCGACGTGCTCAACGCGGTGCCGCGCTCGGGGGCGTCGATGGTCAACTCGCAGGAGCAGCACCGCCGCGTCCTCGCGGCGATCGAGGCGCGCGATCGCGACGCGGCGCGCGTGGCGATGCGCGAGCACCTGGAGGGCATCGAGCACCTGCTCGCCGTGCTGCTGCCGAAGGCGCCGGCCTGACGCCACCGAACTGCGGCGCCCTGTACCCTGCGCCCGTGGAGGTCAAGGGCCTGATCCTTTCGGGCGGCGCCGGCACGCGGCTGCGCCCGATCACGCACACGCGCGCCAAGCAGCTGGTGCCGGTGGCCGGCAAGCCGGTGCTGTTCTACGGCATCGAGGCGATGGCCGCGGCCGGCATCCGCGAGGTCGGCATCATCACGGGCGACACGGGCCCCGAGATCGAGGCCGCCGTCGGCGACGGCTCGCGCTTCGGCGTCGAGGTGACGTACATCCCGCAGGAGGCCCCGCTCGGCCTCGCCCACGCCGTGCTGACGGCGGAGGCGTTCCTGGGCGACAGCCCCTTCTGCATGTACCTCGGCGACAACCTGCTGCGCGACGGCGTCGAGGGCTTCGTGCAGCGCTTCCGCGAGGGCACCGCCGACGCGATGATCCTGCTGCAGCACGTGCCGAACCCGTCCGAGTACGGCGTCGCCGAGCTCAACGACGACGGCACCGTGCGCCGGCTCGTGGAGAAGCCGAAGGAGCCGCAGAGCGACCTCGCCCTCGTCGGCGTCTACCTGTTCACGCCCGCCGTCTTCGAGGCGGCGAAGGCGCTCGAGCCGTCGTGGCGCGGCGAGCTCGAGATCACCGACGCGATCCAGGGCATGGTCGACCGCGGCCTGCGCGTCGAGCCGCACGTCGTGACCGGCTGGTGGAAGGACACGGGCCAGCTGGCCGACATGCTCGAGGCGAACCGCCTCGTCCTCGACGCGATCGACACCGACGTGCAGGGCGACGTGGTCGACTCGAAGATCGAGGGCCGTGTCGTGATCCAGGCCGGCGCCACCGTCGAGCGCTGCCACATCCGCGGCCCCGTCGTGATCTGCGCGGGCGCGACCGTGCGCGACGCCTACGTCGGCCCGTACAGCGCCATCTCCGAGGATGCCCACGTGGAGCGCGCCGAGATGGAGCACGCGATCCTGCTCGAGCGCTCCTCGATCATCGGCATCGACACGCGCATCGAGGACTCCCTGATCGGCGCCGACTGCCGGATCACGCGCTCCGACGCGATCCGCTCCGCCAACCGGCTGCTCGTCGGCGACGGCTCGAGGATCGAGATCCTGTGAGCCCGGTGCCCGAGGCGACCCCGATCGACGGGGCGCTGGTCGTGCCGCTCGCCCGCCACGAGGACAGCCGCGGCTGGTTCCTCGAGGCGCGTCGCGAGTCGTGGTTCCGGGAGCTCGGCGGCAAGCCGAGCATGCAGACGAACGTGGTCTGGAGCCGCCGGGGCGTGATCCGCGGCCTGCACTTCCACGAGCTCGGCCAGGACGACCTCTTCTTCTGCGCGCTCGGGATGGTGCGCGTCGTCCTCTTCGACCGCCGCGAGGACTCGCCAACCCACGGCACGGCCTGGAGCATCGACATCGGCGAGGACAACCCGTGCGCCGTCTACGTGCCGGGCCGGACCGCGCACGGCTACGAGTCGCTCACGGACTGCCTCTTCTGCTACCACGTCACGCACGAGTACAACCCGGACGACGAGAACACGTTCCCGTGGAACGACGAGCGCGTCCGGCACCTGTGGTCGACCGACAGCCCGATCCTGTCGGCGCGCGACGTCGAGGTGTCGTGACCGTCCTCGTCACGGGCGCCGGCGGCCAGGTCGGCCGCGCCGTCCTCGGCGTCCTCGGCGATCGCGGCGTCGGCCTCGGCCGCGCCGACCTCGACGTGACCGACCCCGACGCGGTGATGGCCGCCGTCGCCCTGCACCGCCCGGACGTCGTCCTGCACTGCGCGGCCTGGACCGACGTCGACGGCGCCGAGTCCGACCACGTCGGCGCGACCCGCGCGAACGTCGACGCCAACCGCCACGTGGCCCGGGCCGCGCGCGCGCACGGGGCGCGCCTCGTGACGCTGTCCACCGATTTCGTCTTCGACGGCGCCAAGGGCGCGCCGTACGTCGAGTCGGACCCCACCGGCCCGCTCTCCTTCTACGGCGAGACGAAGCTGCTGGGCGAGCGGGCCGCCCTCGACGAGCACCCCGACGGCACCTGGGTGGTGCGCACCGCGTGGATCTACGACGCAGGCGACGGCAACTTCCCCGGGCTGATCCGCCGGCTCGCCGCCGAGCGCGACGTCCTGCGCGTCGTCACCGACCAGGTCGGCAGCCCCACCTACGCCGGGCACCTCGCGCCCCTGCTCGTCGACCTGCCGGAGCGGATCGCCCCGGGCGTCGTCCACATCGCCGGCTCCGGCGCGGCCAGCCGCCTCGAGTGGGCTGCCGCCGTTCTCGCGTCCTGCGGCCTCGACTGCCGGCTCGAGCCCGCGACGAGCGACGCGTTCCCGACGCCGGCGCGCCGGCCCGCCTACTCCGCGCTCGCCTCCGAGCGCCCCGACGCACCGGTCCTGCCGCCCTGGCGGGACGGCGTGGAGGCGTGCATGGCAGGATTCAGCGCATGAGACGAGTCCTCGTCACGGGCGGCTGCGGCTTCATCGGCTCGCACCTCGTGCGGCGCCTCCTGCGCGAGCACGACGACCTCGAGGTCGTCAACATCGACCTGCTCACCTACGCGGGCCGGCCTGAGAACGTCGCCGACCTGGCCGACGAGCCGCGCTACCGGTTCGTGCAGGGCGATATCGCGAACGCGGACGACGTCGCCCGCGCCGCCGAGGGCGTGGACGGCATCATCAACGTCGCCGCCGAGAGCCATGTCGACCGCTCGATCATGGGCGGCGACGAGTTCGTGACCACGAACGTGCTCGGCACGAAGCGCCTGCTCGACCACGCCCGCGCGCACGGGCTGCGCTACCTGCAGGTCTCGACCGACGAGGTCTACGGCGACGTCGACGCGCCCCACCGCAGCGTGGAGACGGACCCGCTGCACGGCTCGAGCCCGTACGCGGCCTCGAAGGCCGCCGGCGACCTGATGGTGCTCGCCTACGCGCGCACGTACGGGCTGAACGCGTCGATCACGCGCGGCTCGAACACCTACGGGCCGTACCAGTTCCCCGAGAAGCTGATCCCGCTGTTCGCCACCAACGCCTTCGACGGCAAGGAGCTGCCGCTCTACGGCGACGGCATGCAGGTGCGCGAGATGCTGTTCGTCGAGGACCACTGCAGCGCGATCGACCTCGTCTTCCACGCGGGCGACGCCGGCGAGGCGTACAACGTCGGCGCCGAGCACGAGGTGCCGAACATCGAGACGGCGCGGCGCATCATCGAGCTGACGGGCGCCGACCCGGCCTCCCTGGTGCGGGTCGCGGACCGCCCCGGCCATGACCGCCGCTACGCGCTCGACTGCGCGAAGCTGCGCGCGCTCGGCTGGGAGCGGCGCACCGACTTCGACGCGGGCCTCGCCCTCACCGTGGAGTGGTTCCGCGCCAACCGCGCCTGGTGGGAGGCGATCAAGTCCGGCGAGGCGTACGCCGACTACAGCGCGAAGAACTACGGCGCCCGCGGGTAGCCGATGCGCGTCCTCGTCGCCCGCTGCTCGATCGGGTACTCGGGGCGGCTGACCACGCGCCTCGCCACCGGCGAGCGCGTCCTGATCTTCAAGGACGACGGCTCCGTCTGCATCCACGGGCCGAAGGGCTTCAAGCCGATCAACTACATGTCGGGGCCGACCGCGGTCTCGGAGGCGGACGGCCTGATCACGGTGCGCCGCCCCGAGACGGGCGAGACGCTCCTGATCGAGGTCGAGGAGGTCATCGCCGACGACGCCCACGTCCTCACCGACGAGGCCGTGCTCGAGCGCGAGGGCCGCGAGCTCGAGCTGCACGCGCTGCTCGAGCGCTCCCCGCACCTGATCGAGGACGGCCTCGAGATCCTCGAGCGCGAGCGGGCCACCGACGTCGGCCCCGTCGACTTCCTCGCCCGGGATGCGGACGGGCGCATCGTGCTCGTCGAGGTCAAGCGCGTGAAGGCCGTCGCGGCCGCCGTCGAGCAGGTCGTGCGCTACCGCGAGCACGTCGAGCGGGACGCCTCGTACGCGGGCGCCCGCGCCCTCGTCGTCGCGCCCGAGTTCGCGCCGCAGGCCCGCGCGCTCGCCGAACGCCGCGAGGTGGAGTGCGTGGTCCTCGACGTCGCCGCGCTCTACGCGGGCACGGAGGCCGACCCGACGCTGTTCTGAGGGCGCCCGGGCCCTACAGGCCCATCGCGTGGTAGCCCGAGTCCACGTAGGCGACCGTACCCGTCACGTTCTCGGCGGCGAGCAGGTACGCGGCGGCCTTGCCGACGTCGCCCTGGTCGACGTTGCGCTTCAGCGGCGAGCGCTCCATCACGAGCTCCTCCATCACCGTGAAGCCCGGGATCGAGCGGCCCGCGAGGGTGCGGACGGGGCCGGCGGAGACCGCGTTGACGCGGATGTTCTTGGGCCCGAGGTCGGCGGCCAGGTAGCGCATGCACGAGTCGAGCGCCGACTTGGCCACGCCCATCACGTTGTAGCCCGGCACCGCACGCTCGCCGCCGAGGTACGTCATGGTCACGATCGAGCCGCCGCCGCGGGCCTCCATGTGCGGCTCGGCCTCGCGCGCCATCGCCACCAGCGAGTACGCGGACACGTCGACGGCGAGCCAGAAGTCGTCGCGCGTCGTCTCGATGAAGCGCTGCTGCAGGTCGTGGGCCTGCGCGAAGGCGATCGAGTGCACGAGCAGGTCGAGTCCGCCGAGACCGCCGACCGCGGTGCCGAAGGCGGCCTTGATCGAGGCGTCGTCGCGGGCGTCCATCTCGACGCAGATGTCGGAGCCGACGGAGGCGGCGAGCTCACGCACGTTCTTCTCGACGCGCTCGCCCTGGTAGGTGAAGGCCAGCTTCGCGCCCTGGCGATGCAGCTCCTCGGCGATGCCCCACGCGATCGAGCGCTTGTTCGCGACGCCGGCGATCAGGGCGAGCTTGCCTTCGAGCATGGGGGCCTCCGGGGGTCGGGGACGGTCTCGGGGATCGTAGGGCGGCCGGCGGGCGGAGCGCCCCGCCCGCCGGCCGCCCCGCGTCCTAGCCCTGCGCCGCCTGGTGGGCCTGCGCCGCGAGGACGCCGGCCAGGTGGCGCTTGTACTCGGTCGAGCCGTCCAGATCGGCCGTCGGGTCGATCCCCTCGCCGGCGGCCCGCGCGGCCTCCTCCGCGGAGGCGCCGCCGTTGATGGCGGCCTCGAAGCCCGCGAGCCGCACGGGCCGGTCGGCGACGCCCGTGGCGGCGGCGCGCACGCCGTCCGCCCCGATCGCGACGCCGACGCCGACGATCGACCAGTCGATCGCGCGGCGGTGGAACTTCGCGTACGCGGACCGCCCGTTGCCCTTCGGCAGGCGCACCTGCGTGATGATCTCGTCGTCCGCGAGGGACGTCGTCAGGTAGCTCGTGATCAGGTCGCCGATCTCGATCCGCCGCTCGCCACCCGGCCCGCGTGCGATCACGGCGCCGCCGACGGCGAGGATCGCCGCGGGCAGGTCGCCGTGCGGGTCGGCGTGGGCGAGCGAGCCGCCGATCGTGCCGCGGCCGCGGATCACGAGGCTGCCGACGCCGCTCGCCGCCTGAGCGACGACGCGGCAGTGCTCCCCGATCAGGGGGTCGGCGGCGACCGCGCGGTGCGTGGTCATCGCGCCGACGGCGATCTCGTCGCCGTCCTCGCAGACGCCGACGAGCTCGGCGATGCCGCCGAGGTCGACGACGGCGCCGGGTGCGGCGAGGCGCAGCCGCATCATCGGCATCAGCGACTGGCCGCCTGCCAGCGGGCGGGCGCCCGCCTGGACCGCCGCGATCGCCTCGTCGATGGACGAGGCCTTCGTGTACTCGAGGGTCGAGGGGATCACGCCTTCGCCTCCTGGATCGCGCCCCACACGCGGGCGGGCTGCATGGGCATCTCGAGATGGCGGACGCCGAGGCCCGAGAGGGCGTCGACGGCCGCGTTGACGATCGCCGACGAGGCGGCGATCGTGCCGGCCTCGCCGATGCCCTTGACGCCCATCGGGTTCGAGGGCGACGGGGTCGTCGTGCGGGCCAGCGTCATCTCGGGCACGTCCGCGGCGCTCGGGACGAGGTACTCGACGAGGGTCGGGGTCAGCATCTGCCCGTCCTCCCCGTACACGGTCTCCTCGTAGAGCGCCTGGCCGAGGCCCTGGATGATGCCGCCGTGGACCTGGCCGTCCACGATCAGCGGGTTGATCACGTTGCCGCAGTCGTCGACCGCGGTGTAGTTGACGATCTCGATCCGGCCCGTGGCGGGGTCGATCTCGACCTCGCAGACGTGCGTCCCGAATGGGAACGTGAAGTTCGGCGGGTCGTGGAACGTCGTCGCCTCGAGCACCGGCTCGACGCCCTCCGGCATCGAGGAGGCGGCCCAGGCGGCACCGGCCAGCTCCTGGATCGTCTTCGCGCGATCCGGCGAGCCCTTGACCTGCCAGGACGTGCCGGTCCACTCGAGGTCCTCGACGGAGCACTCGAGCAGGTTCGCCGCGATCTCGCGGGCCTTCTCGCGCACCTTGCCGAGCGAGCGGTAGAGGGCGACGCCGCCGACCGCCAGGGAGCGCGAGCCGTACGTGCCGAGGCCGTACGGCTGGAACGCGGTGTCGCCGTGGATCACCTCGACGTCGTCGAACGGGATGCCGAGCTCGGTCTGCACGATCTGCGACCAGCTGGTCGCGTGGCCCTGGCCGTGCGGCGAGGTGCCGGTGATGACCGTGGCCTTGCCCGTCGGGTGCAGACGCACGGTGGAGTGCTCCCAGCCGGGGGCGCCGATGCCGATCGCGGCGGTCACCGCGGACGGCGCGAGGCCGCACACCTCGACGTAGGTCGAGAGGCCGATCCCTCGGTACTTGCCGTTCGCCTCGGACGCGGCGCGGCGGGCCTCGAAGCCCGCGTAGTCCGACAGGCGCAGGGCCTCATCGAGCGTCGCGTCGTACTCGCCCGAGTCGTACACGAGGCCCGTGCTGGAGCTGTACGGGAACTGCTCCGGCTTGATGAAGTTGACGCGGCGCACCTCCGCCGCGTCCATGCCGAGGTCGTCGGCGATCGCGTCCATCAGCCGCTCGATGCCGTGCGTCGCCTCGGGACGGCCGGCGCCGCGGTAGGCGTCGGTCGGCGTCGTGTTCGTGAACGCCTGCCGCATCCGGATCGAGATGTTCTGGATGTCGTAGCAGCCCGGCACCATGAAGACCGTGAGGTGCGAGATCGACGGCGTCAGGAGCTGGTGGTAGGCGCCGTTGTTCTGGATCGCGTCGAACTTGAGCGCGACCACCTTCCCGCTCTCGTCGACGCCGGCCGTGTAGTACTGGACCTGGTCGCGGCCGTGGATCGTGGCCACCGCGTTCTCGGAGCGGTCCTCGATCCACTTGATGGGCACGCCGACGGCGCGCGACGCCGAGCAGACCGCGAACTCCTCGCGGTACGTGTTGAGCTTGGCGCCGAAGCCGCCGCCCACATCGGGCGTGACCACGCGCACCTTCGCCTCGGACGTCCCGCAGACGATGCTGACGAACGTGCGCACGAAGTGCGCGACCTGCGTCGAGGTGTACAGCGTCACCTCGCCGGTGGCCTGCTGCCAGTCGCCGATGCAGCCGCGCGTCTCCATCGGCATCGGGGTGACGCGCTGGTTGACGACGCGCAGCTCGACGGTGCGGGCCGCGCCCTGCATCGCCTCCGCGAAGCCGTCGGTCTCGTGGCTGATCGTGGCGGCCGCGTTGTCCGGATACTCGGAGTGCACGAGCGGCGCGCCGTCGGCGAGGGCGGCCTCCGCGTCGCACACGACCGGAAGGGGGTCGTAGTCGACCAGCACGAGGTCGGCGCCGTCCTTGGCGATGTAGCGGTCGTCCGCGATCACGATCGCGACGGGCTCACCGACGTAGCGGACCTCGTCCCGCGCGAGCAGGGGCTGCTCGGGCTGGCGCACGTCCGAGCCGGGCGGGTTCGAGGCGCTGAGGACGCCCGTCTCCGCCGGCAGCGTGGCGTGCGTCAGCACGCGGTGGACGCCCGGCAGGGCCTCCGCCTTGGACGTGTCGATGCCGTTGATCTTCGCGTGTCCGAACGGCGAGCGCACGAACACGGCGTGCAGCATGCCGGGCAGCCGCAGGTCGTCGACGTAGCGGCCCTCGCCCGTGACGAACTTGCGGTCCTCCTTGCGCAGGACGGCATCGCCGATGCCGCCCGCGGCCTTCGTCTCCATCGTCGCCATGGTCAGCTCCTCGCCATCTGGTCGGCGGCGCTGCGGACGGCCGCCACGATGTTCTGGTAGCCCGTGCAGCGGCAGAGGTTGCCCTCGAGCGCCTCGCGGATCTCGTCGTCCGAGGCCTGCGGGTTCTGCTCGATCACGCCGAGCGCGGTCATCATCATCCCCGGCGTGCAGAAGCCGCACTGCAGGCCGTGGTTCTCGTGGAACGCCTGCTGGATCGGGTGCAGCTCGCCGCCCTCGGACAGGCCCTCGACGGTGCGCACGGCGCAGCCGTCGGCCTGGACGGCGAGCACGGAGCACGACAGGACGGGCTCGCCGTCGAGGTGCACCGTGCAGCAGCCGCACGTCGAGGTGTCGCAGCCGATGTGCGTCCCCGTCAGGGTGAGCTGCTCGCGCAGGAAGTGCACGAGCAGGGTCCGCGGCTCCACGTCCGCGGTGTGGGCCGTGCCGTTGACGGTCACGGTGATGGTCTGGCCCATCGTGGAAACCTCCTCCCGCCCCGGGCGCCCCGGGGGTCCTAGGGCGCGAGACTAGTGGCACGCGCTGCGAAAGGGAAGAGCGGCGACTCGCACATCACCGGGCGGGCCGCTAGCCTCCGCGGATGGCCGCCGCCCCGCTCGCGCCCGCCGACCGCGAGCACGCAGTAGACGTCCTGCGCGGCC
>JAURLF010000042.1 GCA_030831375.1 Gaiellales bacterium
ACCGCGTCGATCGCGGCCCGCACCGTGCGACCCGTGTAGAGCACGTCGTCGACGAGCACGATCACGGCGTCCTCGACGGGCCCGTCGAGGACGGTGTCGCCGACCACGGGGTGGTCGGCGATGCGCTCGTCCGCGCCGGCGCGCAGGCCCACGTCGTCGCGGTAGAAGCTGATGTCGACCGCGCCCACCGGCACCTCGACGCCCGTCGTGTCGCGGATCCGGTCGCGGATCCGCTCCGCGATCGGCACGCCGCGCGAGCGGATGCCGACGAGGTGCACACGGGAGAGGTCGGGATGGCGCTCCACGATCTCGGATCCGATGCGGGCGAGGGTCCGGCGGATCTGGTCGGCGTCCAGAAGGACGCGGGACTCGGAGACGCTCACCGGCATGCGGGCCGGCCGCTGGTCGGACTGCGCTTCACATGGGCTCCTTCCCGGCCTCGCGGGACCGGGTTAAAGGGGCGGACGACGTTCGACGGGCACGCTAGTCGAAGGGTCGGACGGGACGCGGCGGGCCCGCCGCGCCACACGGACAGCCGGGTGACCCGCCCCACCCCGTGGCCGCGCCCGCCGAGTAAGATCCGCCCATGCGCCGCCCACTCGCGGTCCTCGCCGTCTCGGCGGCGGTCCTCCTCGCCCCCGTGGCGGCGGACGCGGCGACGCGCTTCGCCGCACCGACGGGCGCGGGCCCGGAGCCGTGCGCGGAGGCCGCGCCCTGCGCGCTGATCACGGCCCTCGGCGGCGGCCTCGCCGACGGCGACACCGTGATCCTGCTCGGCCGCACGACGGGTGCCGCCTCGAGCCTGTACGACCTGACGGCCCTGCCGGGGCGCGTCGGCGTCACGATCACGCGGCGCAACGTGACGGTGACGGCGCGTGAGGACGGCGTCACGATCCGCTCCAACTCGCTCGACGAGGCGGTGCGGGCGCTCGCGGGCGGCGTCGTGCTGCGCCGTCTCGTGCTGCAGAACGTCTGCGGCAGCGCGGCGCCGCTCGACCCGGCGCCCGCCGACTGCACGACCGGCTTCCCTGCGTACGCCCTGCGGGCGAGCAGCGCCACCGTCGAGCGCGTCTTCGCCTACTCGTCGCAGCGGCGGGCCTGCGGCCTCCTCAACGACGCCACGGTCGCGAACACGGTCTGCCTAAGCCTCAACGGCGGTAACGCGATCGACATCACCAGCACCTCCGACACCCCGCAGGTCACCCTCACGAACGTCACGGCCCGCTCCAGGTTCTACCCGGCGATCGAGATCGCCCATCAGCGCGCCGGCGCCTGCACCGGAGCGTCCCTGACGATCGTCAACTCCATCGTCAGCGCGACCGCGACCTTCGCAGCGCCGCTGTGGGCGAATCCGGACGGCACCGCCAACCCATGCCCGATCGCCCTCACCCTGCGCGCCTCGAGCGTCCTCACGCGCAACATCGGCATGTCCGTGACGCAGACCGAGACGGACCCGGTGTCGGCGCCGCCGACCTACTCCGACGCCCTCAAGCTCGTGCCGAAGGCCTCCTCGCCGACCGTCAACCGCGGCTCCACGAACGCGGCCGACCTCGCGCGCGCCGGAGCGCTCGACCTGGCCTCGCGTGACCGCGTCCAGGGCCCCCGCATCGACCTCGGGGCCTACGAGTACGGCGAGGGCGTCCTCGCCCCGACGGTGCCGGTCGACCTTGCGGATCCCGGCGGCCCTGCCGACCCCGGCGACCCTGCCGTTGCCGATCCCGGCGCCTCGGCCACGCTCAGTGTCGTGCGTCCCCGCGCCGCGGCGCGGGCGCGGGCGATCGTGGTCCGCGGCCGCATCATCGCCTCCTCCGCCGGCGTGGTCACCCGCACGGTGGCGCGCGTGCAGGGCAAGCGCCGGATCACGATCTGCCGCTCGCGCCAGCGGGTCAAGGCCGGCTCGACCACCCTCCGCTGCGCGACGAAGCCCGCGGTGCGGGCGCTCCTGCGCCGCGGGGCCCTTGTGCTCGTGGTGACCACGCGCTTCCGGCCTGCCGGCGAGACCACGTCGATCGTCGACCGCCAGAACCTGCGCGTGCGGCGCCGCTAGGGCCGCTGGGCCACCGCGGCCGCGTCGCAGCCAGGCCGTCCCTTCTTCCATCGCAGGGCGGTCCGGGGTCGACACGGCGGTCGACCCCGGACCGCTGCCGCACGAGCGCTAGTTGCGGGGTGGGTAGAGCCCGTAGAGAGCGATCTGGAAGCCGACCGCCAGGACCGGCGGCAGGTTGCTGAACGGGACCCCGGACCCGGCCGCCCCGGTCTCGGCGACGCTGGTACCGGCGGTGGCGACGCCGCTCGTCTCGTTGGCGATGCTGCCGCTGCCGGTGCCGTTGAGCGAGACCGGGTGGCTGTGCGCCGGCAGGTTGGCGACCGTCAGGGTCGTGGACTCCGCCCCGCCGGTTTCCCCGATCTTGTAGGGGGAGAGCGACGGGCCCTGGCCGATGCCGATCGGCAGCCGGCTCTGGAGGTTCGGAAGCGCGAAGGTCGCGTACCCATTGCCGCCGAAGTTGGTCCCGAGCAGCGGGAAC
>JAURLF010000043.1 GCA_030831375.1 Gaiellales bacterium
CACATCGCAAGGTTGGGGCTGGGCGTTGTTTTTCTTGGGCTCACGGGTTGCGGCGGCGCCGTTCGCCAGAATGCCATTGAAACAGCATCGGCCGACCACGGATGCCCGCAGGGCCGCGGGGTGGTGCGGCGTGTCGCACCGCGGGGGCGTCGCGAGCCCCGCGCTCTGTGCCGTCGAAGCGGCGAGCATCGGCAGAACGACTCGACGCCCTCCGGGATTGCGGATGCGCGGTGCCTCGTAGCCGCTGGCTATCGCCGACCACCCGTTCGTCGACGCTCGGCCATCTGCTCTCGTCCCGGCTCAGACGTCCTCGTGACGCCGATCAGGTCTGAGTGTCAGAACCGCCGTGGCGGCCGGGCTCTCACGGCGCCCCGAGCGCCGCGACGACCGCCTGCGCTGCTGCGAGCAGGTGCGGCCCCGCGGCGGCCCGCGCCTCCGCGTCGAAGCGGAACGACGGGCCGCTGACGGTCATGTATGCGCCGGGGTGGCCGTCGATCGGGATCAGGGCGGCGATCGATGCGAGCCCGTCTTCGATCTCGTCGACGGATTCCGCGACGGAATCGGGCGGAACGGCGCCACGGGCGATCCGCCCGGTGCTCGTGCGGTCGAGGCCCCAGCTGCGGCCGATCCACGTCGCGGGGCCGATCATGTGGCTTCCGGGGATCTCGTCGATGCCGACGATCCCGTCGCCGCGGCGCACGGCCAGGGTGACGGCCTCGCCGGTCGTGTCGGCCAGGTTGCGCATAGGTCCGAGCGCCGCTTCGATCAACGACCGGTCTTGGTCGCCGCCGCTGGCGAGCTCGTAGAGGCCCGGGCCGAGCAGCACGAGGTCATGGTCGCGCCGGCGGGCGAGCAGGCGCTCGGCCTCGAGGGCCTCGATCATCCTGAGGGCGGTCGCGCGGGGCAGCTTCGCGTCGCGCGCGAGCTGCGACACGCTCGCCCCCTCGGGGTGCCCGGCGGCGGCGCGGAGAAGCGCGGCGGCCTTGCCGACGGAGGCGTTGCGGCGATCGGCGGGGGAGGCTTGACGGGGCATCGGCGGGGGCGTACGCTGCGCTGGCCATTAAACGGTGGCACATCACCAGTATTCGGTTATACAGGAGCCGGGCGTGGAAATCAAGCAGCCGCAGGGCGGGCAGCCTCCGGAGGTCGACTGGGACATCTTCGAGGGCGGGGTCGGCGCCGAGCTCGTGCTCGCCGCCACGTCGACCGGGGGCGTGCGCGTCTACGACGTGCTGTTCCCGGCGGGCGCGCGCACCGTCTGGCACACCCACACGGTCGATCAGCTGCTCGTCGTCACCGAGGGCCGCGGCATCGTCGCCACCGAGGATGCCGAGCGCGAGGTGACCGCCGGCGACGTGATCGCCTTTCCGGCCGGCGAGCGGCACTGGCACGGCGCCACCGCCGAGACGGCGATGCGACATCTCGCGATCATGAACGAGGGGGAGGACCTGCTCTGATGGGCGCCGTCGAATCGATTCCCACCGCCTGGTATCTCGACCCCGCGGTGCTGCGCGTCGAGCGCGAGCGCGTCTTCGCGCCGCACTGGCACTACGTCGGCTCGGCCGAGCCCGTGGCGGAGCCCGGCACGTTCATGGCCGTCGAGCTCGGTGACCTGCCGATCGTCGTCACCCGCGACACGGACGGCGTGCTGCACGCGCTCGCCAACGTCTGCCGCCACCGCGGCTCCCTCATCGCCGAGGGATGCGGCCGCCGCAAGACCCTCCAGTGCATGTACCACGGCTGGACGTACGACCTCGACGGCGCCCTGCGCAACGCCCCGGGCCTCGAGCTCTCCCCCGAGGAGGGCCAGCTGCCGCGCCTCAGCGTTGGCACCGTCGGTGGGCTGCTGTTCGTCACCGCCAACCGCGATGCTCCGCCGATCGAGCAGGTGATGGCCCCCTGGGTCGAGCTGACGCGGACCGTCTCCGGGATCGACCTCGGCCGCCTCGAGCGGCGCCGCAGCATCCCGCATCGGATCGACGCCAACTGGAAGGTCGTGGCCGAGAACTTCCTCGAGTGCTATCACTGCCCGCTGATCCACGGCGACACCCTGCCCGGCTACGGCGGAGACGACTACATCATCGTCGAGCACGAGCACATCGAGACCCATCGCCTCGACAGCGACCGCTTCTCCTGGGCCAGTCTGTTCCCGAACACGCAGCTCTCCTGCTTCGGTGATCACGGCGTCGTCGTCGCCCGCCAGCTCGTCCCCAACGGGGTCGGGCAGACGACCGCCATCCTCGACTACTGGTTCGACCCCTCCCGCACACCCGAGCAGGAGGAGGAGACGGTGGCCTGGTTCGAGAAGGTCGTCGGCGAGGACATCCCCCTCTGCGACTCCGTGCAGCGCGGCCTCGACTCGGGTCTGCTCGAGCGCGGTGTGCTCCATCCCGAGCAGGAGGCGGGCCCGCTCGCCTTCCAGGAGCGGATCGCCGCCTGCATGGAGGGGGCGCTCGCGTGAACCCGCGCTTCCGGCGCATCGCCGAGGAGCCGGTGCACCAGCAGTTCGGCGACGGCGATGCGCAGTGGCAGGCCGCCTGCGGCGGAAAGACGACCGATCAGGGGCGCTACATCGAGTTCATCTCCCGCTCCCTGAACGGCAGCGGCATGAACGTCGGTGTCGACTATCTCGAGCCGGGCGAGACCCACCTCCTGCACCTCCACGAGGAGGCCGAGGAGTGGTACTACGTCGTCCGCGGTACGGCCCTGATCCGCGTCGAGGACGACGAGCAGCTCTGCGGCCCGGGCACCGGTGTCCAGATCCCGGCCGGCGCCGCCCATCGAGTCCACAACGCGGGCAGCGAAACCTGCGAGTTCCTGTACGGGTTCGACACGGGCGAGCTCGCCGATCTCACCTACGTATGGCTCGAGTAGCCAGCCCTCCCGGCGGCAGTGCCCGTCGGGGGATGCTCCTGCTCGCGCTCGGCGTGCTCGTGATCGGCGTGCAGGATCCGATCATCAAGTCCCTGACCGGCGCCTATCCGGCCTCCGAGGCCCTCCTGATCCGCTCCGTGGCGGCGATGCCGCTCTTCGCCTTCCTGCTCTGGCGGGCCCGCGACATCCCCGCCCTCTGGCGGCCCAAGCCCGCGATCCTCGTCGCCCGCGCATCGATCCTCCTGCTCGCGTACACCTCGTATTTCCTGTCGTTCCCGGCGATGCCGCTCGCGAACGTCGTCGCCCTCTACTTCACCGCGCCCCTGTTCGTCGTCGCGCTCTCGCCGCTCGTGGTCGGCGAGCGGCCCACCATCGCTCGCTGGGTCGCGGTCGCCGTCGGCTTCGTCGGCGTGCTCGTGATCGCCCGCCCGACCGAGGGCGGCATCGACCCCTTCATCCTGCTTCCCCTGATCGCGGGCGCCACCTACGCCTTCGGGCAGTTGCTCGCCCGCCGCGGCTCGGGGCAGGGCACGGCGACGCTGATGGCCTACCACCAGAACGCCGTGTTCCTGATCGGGGCGGCCGCCTTCGCCGTGATCGCCGCACCGTTCGCCGCCGCCCCCGGCACCGACGGTCCCGCCGGCTTCCTCCTGCGCGCATGGTCGATGCCCGACGCCCCCGGCCTCTTCCTGATGGCCGCCTGCGGGCCGATCGCCGTCGTCGGCACCACGCTGCTCGCCAAGGCCTATCGCGAGGCCCCGCCGAGCGCGGTCGTGCCGCTTGAGTACACGCTGCTTCTGTGGGCGATCCTCTGGGGCTTCCTCTTCTTCGGAGAGGTGCCGACCCTCCCGACCCTGATCGGTGCGATCCTGATCGTCGCCGCCGGCATCTTCGCGATGACCCGTCCGGATGCCGCCCCCGCTGTCCCGGAGCACGACGCCGCCTCGGAGGCCGTCGACGGGACTGTGATAGCGTCAGAGGCATGCAGTGGAGAGGCTGCAGTCTGAGGGTTCTGGTCGTCGCGCTCGCGTGCTCCTCGATCGCGGTCGCCGTGCCCGCCGCCGGCGCCGCACCGCCGCAATGGTCGACGCCCGTCACAGCCGGCGAGGCCGGGACGATCATCGCGCCCGCGGTAGTCGTCGACGCGGAAGGCGTCGCCACGGTCGCCTGGATCAGCCGCGACGGCGCGACCAGCATCGTGCGCACCTCCCGCTGCACCCGCACGGCCTGCGCGACGCCCGTCGACCTGACGGACACCACGGTGACCGTCAGCGAGCTCGACCTCGCGATCGCTTCCGACGGTGCGATCGTGGCCGGCTGGATCCAGCGCAGCGGCGCCGCAGCAAGCATCCACGCACGCTCCTACCGCACCGGTCAGTGGGGGCCGGACGCCCAGGTCTACGCCGTCCAGTCGCCGTTCGACCTCAGCGTCGCCGCCTTCGCCGACGGCGCCTCCGTTTTCACCTTCCGCACGATCGGCGGCGCCGGCTCGACCGGTGACGTGGCGACCTGCAGCGGCTACCTCGCGCTGTGCTCCCAGACTCAGGTCGAGTCGGGGCTCTCCGTCAGCGAGATCGAGGTCGGCTCGAACGGCGCCGCGGCCGGCCTGCTCGCGCTGACCACCCTGTCGGGGCAGGACCGCCAGGTCAGCGCCGCGCCCTTGCTGCTGGCCGGCGGCACGATCAGCGTCGGCAACACGACGCGCACGACTCTGGCGGTCGCCACGACCGTGCTCGGCCTCACGGTCGGCGTCGATCTGGACGGCATCGCGACCGTGGCGTGGAGCCAGGGCGCAGACAATCTGATGGCCCAGCGCTTTCCCGTCGCGCAGGTTCCAAATGCCTCCGTCCCACCCGTCGTCGCGAGCAGCGTCGACGACATCCGCGACGGCTCGATCGCGATCGGCTCAGACCGGGCCGGACGCACGGTCCTTTCGTGGTCGGTCACGCCGAGCGCCGGAGGCGCGGGTCAGGTCGTGCGCTCGCTCGTCTACGTCGACGGCACCGCGCAGGCACCGACGACCGTCTTGGGCGCAGCTCTCGGCACCACCCGCAATCCGGCCCTCGCCGTCGGCGGTGACGGCCGCGTCGTGCTCGCCGCCGATCGCGGCGAGCGCGTGATCACGCGCGTCCGCGCCCGCACCGCGAGCACGTGGACGCCGCGCACCGTCGCCCCGGATTCGGGCGCGACCATCCAGGAGCTGCGCGCCGCGGCCAATGCGGACGGCCAGACCGCGCTGGTCTGGATCGCCGTCGTCGGCACCGCCTCGCGCATCCGCTACAGCTCGCTTGAGGCCGGCGACGCGCCACGGGTCCGCTTCGCCAGCCGGCGCGCCACCGCCACCCAGATCACGATGCGGATCACCAGCAACGTCGCAGGGCGCGTCTCCCAGGTCGGTCGCTATCGCGTCGGCAGCCGCACGATCCTCGCCTGCCGCGCCCGCGCCGTCCGCGTCCGCGCCAACCGGCCGCGCCTGATTCGCTGCACCCTGACGGGGCGCGCCCGCGCCGACCGCGCGAGTCGCAACCTGCGCATCACCTTCACGACGACGCTGCGTCCCACCGGCGAGCCGCCCGTCCGGCAGACGACGCGCTACACGCTGCGCCGACGCTCCTGACCCCTTCGTGCGCCGCCCTCGACCCGAGCACTACGCCCCCTAGGGGGCGGTGGGGCCGATCACCGCCGGGGCCCCGTAGTGCAGCAGGGGCTGCGGCACCGCGACGGAGCCGTCCTCGCGCTGGTGCTGCTCGAGCACGGCGATCACGGTGCGGGAGCTCGTGACGGCGGTGCCGTTGAGCGTGTGCACGGGCTGGGGCCCGCCCGACTCCGGGCGGTAGCGGGCCTCGAGGCGGCGCGCCTGGTAGTCGGTGCAGTTCGAGCAGGAGGTGAGTTCGCGGTAGCGGCCCTGCCCCGGCAGCCATGCCTCGATGTCGTACTTGCGGGCCGCCGACGCGCCGAGATCTCCGGCGGCGATGTCGACGACGCGGTAGGCGAGGCCGAGGGCCTGCGCGATCGTCTCCTCGAGGGCGAGCAGGCGCTCGTGCTCGTCCCAGGAGTCCTCGGGGCGCGTGAACGAGAACATCTCGACCTTCTCGAACTGGTGCAGCCGGAAGATCCCGCGCGTGTCCCTCCCGGCGGCGCCCGCCTCGCGGCGGAAGCACGACGAGAGCCCTGCGTAACGCAGTGGCAGGTCCTGCTCCGCGAGGATCTCGCCGGCGTGCAGCGCGGCCAGCGGCACCTCGCTCGTGCCGACCAGATAGAGGTCGTCGTCGGCGAGCTGGTAGACGCTCTGGCGATCCGTCGGGAAGAACCCCGTCTGGAACATCGCCTCCTCGCGCACCATCACGGGCGGCGCGACGGGGGTGAAGCCGGCCTCCTCGAGGGTGGCGAGCGCCATCCGCGAGATCGCCCACCAGAGCCGCGCGACGTCGCCGGTCAGGTAGCCGAAGCGCGACCCCGAGGTGCGGGCACCGCGCTCCATGTCGATGCCCGCGCCGGCGAGCTCGAGGTGGTCCCTCGGCTCGAAGGCGAACGCGGGCGGCTCGCCGACGCGGCGCAGCTCGCGCGCGTCCTCCTCGGTCGCGCCGAGCGGGATGTCGGGGTGGGGGAGGTTCGGCACGACGAGCAGCGCATCCTGGAGGCGCTCGTCGAGGTCCTTCAGCGACGCCTCGAGGCCGTCGAGGCGGTCCTTCGCGTCGCGCATCGCGGCCGAGGCCGCGTCGGCCTCCGCGGCCTTCGCCGGGTCGTCCTTCGCGGCGCGCTTGAGCGCGCCGATCGCCTCCGACGCCCGGTTGCGCTCGGCGCGCAGCTCGTCGACCTGCGCCTGCAGGGCGCGGCGCTCGCGGTCGAGCTCGATCACGGGGTCGAGCAGCGCCTCGTCGCCGCGGCGGGCGAGCGCCGCGCGCACCTGGTCGGGCTCGGAACGGACGAGGCGGAGGTCGATCATGCCCGGAAACGTACTCCGGGCCGGGCCGTCACGCGCCGCGCCGGGCGTCCGCGATCGCCTGCAGGACGCGCGGCACGCCGTCCTCGTGGATCGACGGCGCGACCCAGTCGGCGCGCGCCTCGAGCTCGGGGTGGCCGCCGCCGACGGCGATGCCGAAGCCGGCCCAGTCGATCAGCTCGAGGTCGTTCTCGCCGTCGCCGATCGTGACGCAGCGCGACCGGTCGAGCCCGAGCAGGTTGGCCACGACCTCGCAGCCTGCGCCCTTGTGCACTCCGGGCGCCGCCACCTCGAGGTAGAAGGGCAGCGACTTGGCGATGAAGGCGCGGTCGCCGAAGCGCGGCACGAGCTCGTCGCGCAGCGCATCCATGCGCGCCGGATCCCCCGACACCACGAGCTTGGTGACGGGCCGGTCGAGCCAGGCGACGAGGTCGCCGACCGCGTTGACGGGAACGCGCGCGCTGGTCGCGTAGCGGCGCGCCTGCTCGTTGTCGTCGGCGACGTAGAAGGCGTCGCCCGTCATCACGTTCACGTGCTCGCCCGACGCCACGATCGCCTCGAGGATCGGCCGCGCCTGGTCGGGGTCGAGCTGCTCGTGGTGCAGCACCTCCCCCGTCGAGCGGCGCCCGACCAGCGCCCCCTGGAAGCAGATCACCGGGTCGGCGGCGTCGAGCCGGTCGGCGAAGCGGCACGCGGATTGGAACATCCGGCCCGTGGCCACGACCACGGGCACGCCCGTCTCCTGTAGCGCGCCCACGGCGGCCTGCGCCGTGGGCAGGAGCTCGGCCTCGTGGACGACGGTGCCGTCGAGGTCGACGAAGACCGCGTCGATCCCGAGCGGGTCGAGCCCGTCGGGCAGCGGCACTACTGGCCGGCGTTCTCGGACACGTAGGCCGAGACGTTCTGGATGTCGGCCTCGGACAGCTGGCCCGTGAAGGACGGCATCGCGCCCTTGCCGTTCGTGACGATCGCGAGGACCTGGTCGTACGACGGCTTCAGATCGTCGAGGTTGGGCCCGACGGCGCCGGCCGCACCGGCCGCGGCCAGCGTGTGGCAGCCGCCGCAGCCGGCGGACGCGAACACCGACGCGCCCGCGGCCGCGTCGCCCGCAGCCGCAGCGGCCTCGGTCTCCGCGCCGCCCTCGGCCTCGGCGGTGGTCGCGGCCTCGTCGCCGCCCTCAGCCGCGCCCTCGTCGACCGGGGTGCCGACGGTGCCGGTGCCGATCGTGATCTCGCCGCCGATGGTGCCCGAGGCCTCGGTGTCGCCGCCACCGCAGGCGGTGAGGATGCCCAGCGAGAGGGCGCCGAGGGCGATCAGGACGAGGAGGGGGGTCTTCATGGCGATGCTGGCCTTCCGATCGGGGGACCGAGTCCCTGCGCTATCTGCCGGCAGGCTACCACGGACGGGTGCAGGCGGCACGGGGTTTGACACCCGGACCGAGGGCGCCGACGCTACAGGCATGGATGACGTCGACCGCCGCCTCCTCGACCGCCTGCAGAACGAGCTGCCGCTCGTCGCGCGCCCGTGGGCGGCCCTCGCCGACGAGCTCGGCATGCCCGAGGACGAGCTCCTCGAACGGCTCTCCGGCCTGCGCGGCGAGGGCGTCGTACGCCAGATCTCCGCGATCTTCGACACGCGCCGGCTCGGCTACCGCTCCAGCCTCGTCGCGGCCCGCTCCAAGCCCGGCCAGCAGCAGTTCTCCGCCGACGTCTTCTCCGCGCACCCCGGCGTGACGCACAACTACGAGCGCGAGCACGCCTTCGACCTCTGGTTCACGATCGCGGTGCCGCCCGACACCCAGATCGGCCTGGAGGGCACGATCGAGCTGCTCGGCCGGATGGCCGACGTCGAGTCGATCCGCCCACTGCCCGCGCTCCGCTTCTTCAAGATCGGCGTCGACCTCGACATGGTCGGCGGCCGCGACCCGGCCGCCAAGAAGGCGCGCCGCGCGCCCACGCTCGAGGCGCCGTCGCGGCCCGCAACCGACCGCGAGATCGCCGCCGTGCGCGCGCTCCAGCAGGACCTGCCCGCGATCCCCGAGCCGCTCGCGCCGCTCGCCGAGGCGCAGGGCTTCACGGTCGACGAGCTGCTCGCGCTCGGCGGCGAGATGCTCGAGGACGGCCGCATGCGCCGCTTCGCCGCCGTGCTCAACCACCGCAAGGCCGGCTTCCTGCAGAACGGCATGGGCGTGTGGATCGTCGGCGAGGACCGCGTCGAGGAGGCCGGCCGGATCATGGCCGCCTACCGCGGCGTCTCCCACTGCTACGAGCGGCCCGTCTACCCGGACTGGCCGTACCGGCTCTTCTCGATGACGCACGGACGCGACAAGGAGGAGTGCGAGGCCGTCCTCGCCGCCCTCTCCGCCGAGACCGGGCTCGACGAGTACGCGGTGCTCTACTCCGTCAAGGAGTTCAAGAAGACGCGCCTGCGCTACTTCGACGAGGAGGCGACCGCCTGGGAGGCGGCGCACCTCGCGCTCGCCTGAGCCGGGCGCCTAGAGCCGCGTCTCGTCGACGGTCCAGATCTCGGGCAGCTCGCGGAGGCGCTCGCCCGCGTCGAGGCCGTACCCGACCACGAAGTCGTCGGGGATCTCGAACCCGACGAAGCGCAGCGGCACGTCGTTGTCGTGGCGGCCCGGCTTCGAGAGCAGCGAGCACACCTCGAGCGAGGCGGGGCGGCGTGTCTCGAGGTTGCGCAGGAGGTACGACAGGGTCAGGCCCGAGTCGACGATGTCCTCGACGACGAGGACGTCCCTGCCCTCGATCGGCTCGTCGAGGTCCTTGAGGATCCGCACGACGCCCGACGAGCGCGTGCCCATCCCGTACGACGAGATCACCATGAAGTCCATCGTGCAGGGCACCTCGATCGCGCGCACGAGGTCGGCGAGGAAGACGAAGCCGCCCTTGAGGACGCACGTGATGGCGAGCTCGCGGCCCGCGTAGGCCTCCGTGATCTCGCGGCCCAGCGCCTCGACGCGGGCTGCGATCTCGTCGCGGCCGATCAGCACCTCGCGGAGCGCGGGATGGCGCGCGCTCATGCGGCGCCCTCGCGCCGGCCCGCGCCGGGCGGGGAGAAGCGGATGCGGTCGGAGTCGACGTCGGCCATGGCTGCGCCCGGCAGCGTACGGCGCCGGGGGGACGTGCGCAGCGCCTCGACGTCGTCGTGGCCGAGCGTCACGCCCGCGCGCGCGGCGGCGCGGCGCAGCGCGAGGCGGCCGAGGGCGGACGGCGCGGCGACGAGCGGCGCGACGGGCACCGACCCGTCCGGGTCGATCAGGCCGTCGGCGAGGTCGTCGAGGAGCGCGCGCTCGTCGTCGGCGAGGAGCGCGGCGCGCGCGAGGTTGCGTTCGGCGCCCGGGTGGGCGAGCGCGAGCGCCGGCAGGACGTCGAGGCGGATGCGGTTGCGGGCCGGGCCGGGCTCGGCGTTGCTCGGGTCGTCGCGCCACGCGATCTGGCGCCGCACGAGCTCGTGGCGCACCTCGTCGCGCGCGCAGTCGATCAGCGGCCTGAGCCAGCGCCCGTCGCGCGGCGGCAGCGCGGCGAGGCCGCGCGGCGATCCCGACGCCGCGAGCCGGTAGAGCACCGTCTCCGCCCGGTCCGACAGGGTGTGGCCCGTGGCGATCGGGTCCGTGCCGGCCTCCGCGAGCGCCGCGGCGCGGCGCCGGTCCCTCAGCCGCGCCTCGAGGTTGCCGCCGGGCGCGACCGCGCCGTCGTGCACCGCGAGCGGCACCCCGAGCCGGTCGGCGAGGAGGCGGCAGGCCTCCGCGTCGGCCGCGGACTCCGGGCCGCGCAGGCCGTGCGCGACGTGGACGGCGCGGACCGCGCATTCGCGCTCGGCGAGGGCGACGAGGAGCAGCGTCGAGTCGGCACCGCCGGAGACCATCGCGCAGACGGGCGCGCCCGCGCCGAGGCCGAGCGCGTCGAGGCGCGCGGCGATCCGGTCCGCGACGTCAGCCGCCACGCGCCGCCAGCCGCCCTGCGTACGTGGTGCCGACCTCGATGTACTTCGCGTGCAGCGCCTCGCGGCGGTCCTCGTCGCCGTCGGCCTCGGCCTCGGCCATGCCGCGCTTGAGGTCGCGCAGGCGCTCCTCGAAGCGCAGGATCACCGCCTCCTCGCCGGACAGCTCGCCCTGGCGCCCCGCCAGCGCGAGCAGGCGCGGCCGCCACAGGGGTGCGAGCCGGTCGAGCTCAGGGTGGCCGGGCACGGCGGCGTCGAGCGCGTCGAGGGC
>JAURLF010000044.1 GCA_030831375.1 Gaiellales bacterium
CACCGACACGTCGCCGGGGACGTCGAGGCCGAGCTCGCGGCACCCGTGCAGCGCGCCGTACGCGATCGAGTCCGACAGCGCGAAGACCGCGGTCGGACGGTCGGGCCGATCGAGCACCTCGAGGGCGAGCGGGCGCGAACCGTCGAGGGAGTAGGCGCAGGGGACGATCTCGCAATCGAGGCCGAGCGCCGCCGCCTGCTCGCGCACGGCCGATTCGGTCGGGCGGTCCGGGGAGATCGCGACCGCCCAGGACAGGACGGCGATGCGGCGGTGGCCGAGGGCGTGCAGGTGGCGCAGCATCTCCCCGACCCCCGCGGTCTGGTCGAAGACGACCTCGCCGACGGTGGCGGCGCCCTGCAGGCGACCACCGATCGTGACCAGCGGCACGCGGCCCGACAGGTCCGCCCAGGCGCCGCCGGCCGGACCGATCGGGGCGACGATCAGGCCGTCGACGCGCTGATCGACGAGGCGCCGCGCGAGGTCGAGCTCCTGCGCGGGATCGCCGTCCGCATCGGCGAGCAGCGTCTGGATGCCCTGCGCGCGCAGGTCCCGCTGGATCGCGTGCGCGAGCGTCTGCTGCCAGAAGTCCGCGAGGCTGCCGACGAGGACGCCGACCGTGCCGGTGCGGCCGCCGCGCAGCGCACGCGCGACGGGGTCGGCCGTGTAGCCCAGCTCGTCCGCCGCCGCCCGCACGCGCTCGATCGTCTCCGGCGCGACGCGCTCGCCGCGCAGGGCGTAGGAGACGGCGGCCACCGATAGGCCGGTGGCGTCGGCGACCTCCCGCAGGGTGGTGCGCTTCCCGGTCGCCCCCATGCCCTCAGACTAGCGCGTCGGGCCGCGGATGTTGACGGCCGGGAACGCCTTGTGCATACTGAGGTGCATCGTTTCAATGAAACGTTTCACATAGTGCCCTGAGGAGAGCCCTGTGAGCGCCACCGCCGAGCCGTACACCACGCCGCTGACACCCGATCAGTGCGTCGAGATCGCCGAGTCGATCGGCCGCCAGCCCGACCTGTGGGAGCCGCACCGCAACCACGAGCCGGGCAAGCGCCACTTCGCGCGCATCGTCCACGAGGACACCCACGAGATCTGGGTCATCTCCTGGGTCGACGACCACGACACGGGGTTCCATGACCACGACGTCTCCTGCGGCGCGGTGCACGTCCTCGAAGGCGGCATCCACGAGGAGCGCCTCGGGTTCGGCCGCGGCCACCTCGAGCGGCTCGTCGGGCCCGGGGAGACGATCCGCTTCGCCCCGTCGTATATCCACCGCTTCCGACCGAAGGACGGCGTGCCCACGACCTCCATCCACGTCTACTCGCCGCCGCTGAAGCTGATGGGCGCCTACTTCGAAGGCGAGGACGGGGCGCTGGTCCGGGTCCCGATGGACGGCGACGAGGAGCTCGTCAACCTCAACGGCTAGGACGAGCGGACGGCGCCGCGCTTGCGCGCCTGCTCGACCTTCGCCCACGGCAGCGCGTTCGCGACGTCCGCCTTCGCAGCCCAGCCACGCCGAGCCGTGTCGACCCCGTAGCGCAGCACGTCGATGCCGTCCGGATGATGGGCGTCGCTCGAGATGCAGACCCGCACGCCCGCGCCGATCGCGGCCCGCACGTGCTCGGGCCGCAGGTCGAGGCGCTTCGGGTTCGCATTCACCTCCAGGAACGTGCCCGTGCGCGCGCATGCCGCGATCAGCGCCTCGACGTCGACGTCGTAGGCGGCCCGCCCGTCGAGCAGCCGCCCCGTCGGGTGCGCGATCACGTCGACATGGGGGTGCTCGATCGCGGCGACCATGCTGCGCGTCAGCTCGTCGCCGGTCTGTCCGCGCACGCCGTGCGCGGACGCCACCACCCAGTCGAGCTCGGCGAGGACCTCGTCGGGCAGGTCGAGCTGGCCGCCCGGCAGGATGTCGACCTCGATCCCCGTCAGCAGCCGAAAGCCGTCCCGCTCCAGCGCCTTGGCGGCCTTCCGCACCCGCTTCATGTTGGCGACGGTCTTGGCCGCATCGAGCCCGATGCCCATGCCGACGGCCTTCGAATGGTCCGTGATCGCGAGGTAGTCGAGGCCCCGCGCCTGCGCGGCCCGCGCCATCTCCGTCGGCGTCGCCCTGCCGTCGGAGGCGTCCGTGTGGGCGTGCAGGTCGCCCTTCAGATCCCCGAGCCGGACCAGCGTCGGCAGGGCACCCGCGGCGGCCGCCTCGATCTCGCCGTGGTCCTCGCGCAGCTCCGGCGGGATCCAGTCGAGGCCGAGCCGCGCGTACACCTCCTCCTCCTCGGCACACGGCTCCGGATCGCCGCCGCCGACCGGCGCGAACCCGTGCTCGGACAGACTCAGCCCCTGATCACGAGCCCGCTCTCGCAGAGCCACGTTGTGCGCCTTCGAGCCCGTGAAGTGCTGGAGCAGGGAGCCCCACTGCGACGGGTCGATGACCCGCAGGTCGACCTGCAGCCCGTCGTGCAGGATCACCGACGCCTTCGCGTCGCCGAGGGCGACCACGTCCTGCACGCCCGCGTGCGCGGCGAAGCGCTCCAGCAATGGCGCCGGGTCGTCTGCAGCGGCGACGAGGTCGACGTCGCCGATCAGCTCCTTCCGGCGCCGCAGCGAGCCGGCGATCTCCGCGGCGCGGCAGCCGGGCTCGGCCCGCAGCGCGGCCACGAGCATCTCCGCGCGGTCGAGGGCCTGGTCGAGCAGGATCACCCGCTTGCGCGGCCCACCGCCGGCCTGCAGCGCCTCGAGGATCGCGGCCTCCTTCTTCGCGCCGAGGCCCTTCAGCTCGCGCAGGCGCCCCGCCTCGCAGGCCGCGCGCAGCTGGGCGACGTCGCGCACGTCGAGCTCGACGAGCAGGCGCTTCGCCGTCTTCGGGCCCACTCCCGGCACCTGCATCACCTGCACCACGCCGTCGGGGTACGTCTCCCGCAGCCGCTCGAGCGCCTCCATCGTGCCGGTCGCGCGGATCTCATCGACCTTGGCGGCGATCGTCTTGCCGATGCCGGGCAGGTCGGTCAGCCGCCCCTCCTCCGCCATCCGCTCGACGGATTCGGATGTCGACCGGAACTGCTCCGCCGCGCGCCGGTACGCGATCACCTTGTGCACGATCGCACCGTCGAGCTCGGACAGGCTCGCGAGCAGGTCGAAGAGGTCCGCGACGTCGGCGTTGCGCAGTGCCATGCGGCGGTCAGCTCTCCAGGACCGCGCGCTCGAGCAGCGCCCGGGCCGGCGGGATGTCCGCGCCGACCGCCTGCCAGCGGTACGAGAGACGGCCGTCGGGACGCAGCCGCAGCCGCACGATCCCGAGCCCGCCGCAGCCAGCGGACTGCGAGGCGCGGATCTGCTCCGAGAAGCGGAACGTCCCGCCTCCGCGCCCGAGGTAGATCAGGACGCCGCTGCAGACGAGGCCGCCCGTGAAGGCGATCCTCGATCCGCGCTTGCCCCCGCTCAGCCGGACCGACACGTCGATTGCGGGGTCGGCGCCGGTCAGCGTGCCCACCCACGGCCCGCGCAGCGCCCCGAGCGGGGTCGGGGCGGCGGCCGCAGCCGCCGGCAGCGAGAGCAGCATCACGACGAGGGCGCTGACGACGAGCAGGCGGGGGCGCACACCGGGACCGTGGCACAGGCGCGAGACGGGCGCAAGCCGCCGCGGTGCGCTGCGGGACCGCCCCCGCGTGCGGCATGATCCGGGCGATGGAAGCGGACGCCCCGGAGCGGTTCCTGGTCTGCCTGCCGACCTACAACGAGCGCGAGAACCTCGAGCGCATGGTCGCGGCGATCGGCGCGGCGCGCGAGCGCTGCGCCGTCCCGGGGGACGTCCTCGTCATCGACGACGGCTCGCCGGACGGCACCGGCGCCATCGCAGACGGGCTCGCCGGGCGGCACGACTGGGTCCATGTCCTGCACCGCACCGCGAAGGAGGGCCTCGGCCGCGCCTACCTGGCTGGCTTCCGCTGGGCGCTCGAACGCGACTACGCGTACGTGCTGGAGATGGACTGCGACTTCTCACACGACCCGGACCGCATCCCGGACCTCCTCGCCACGGCGCGCGGCGACGCGGACCTGGTGATCGGCTCGCGCTACGTCCGCGGCGGCGGCGTGCGCGACTGGTCGGCCGTGCGCCGCGCGATCTCCCGCGGCGGCTGCCTGTACGCGAAGGCGATCCTCGGCCTCCCCGTCAACGACCTCACCGGCGGCTTCAAGTGCTTCCGCCGCGAGGTGCTCGAGGCGATCGACCTGGACGAGGTGACGGCGGAGGGCTACGCCTTCCAGATCGAGATGACCTACCGCACGGCGCTGCTGGGGTTTCGCATCCGCGAGATCCCGATCACCTTCACGGACCGCGTCGCGGGCGGCTCCAAGATGTCGCGCCGGATCGTCGCCGAGGCCTCGTGGCGGGTGCCGTCGCTGAAGGCGCGCGCACTGCGCGGCCGCCTGCCCGGCGCCTGAGATCCGGCGTGCGGTCCGGCCGCATTCGGGCGCCACTGACCTGACGTATCGTTCGGGTGATGCGCGCGGGAACGGTGATCGGCCTCGTCGTCACGACGATCGTCGCCGGCGTCGCCATCGCCGGCGTCGTCGCGGCCCGCGCATACGCGACGCGGCCCGTCGTGGAGTCCGTCTCGCCCGGCCCGAGCGGCACCGTCAACGGCGAGACCCCGATCCGCGTCGTGCTGCGCTCGCCGGAGAAGGTGCGCAGCATCGCCATCGCGATCGACGGGCAGGACGTGACCGCCTCCGCGACGGCCACCGACAACGGCTTCGAGCTGCCCGTCGGCGATCTCCCAGACGGCGAGCACACCGCCGTCGTGGAGATCGAGGCGGCCGACCTGCTCGACCAGCCGAGCACGCACCGCTGGACGTTCACCACGGACCGGACCGCGCCGCTGCTCAGACTCGCCCCGTCCGAGGGCTGGACCGAGGAGGCGCGCGTCGCGGGCGTGACCGAACCGGGCGTCGACGTCCTCGTGGAGTGGCCGGACGGGACGGCCACGACCAGGGCCGACGAGGCTGGTCGCTTCGCGCTCGTGCCGGGGCTCGGCGACGGCGCCACCGAGCTCGCCGTTCGCGCCATCGACGGGGCCGGCAACGCGACGACGGTGACGCGGATGGCCCGTGTCGACCGCGAGCGGCCGCGGATCCGCCTCGGCGGCGTGCCGGAGTGGTCGGACACGGACCGCCCCACGATCTACGCCTTCGTCGACGACGCCAGCCCCACGCGGATCATCGCCCGCGTCAACGGGCAGGAGGCGCGCACGACGCCGATGTCCCTCGGCTTCACCATCGAGACCAGCCGCCTGCCGCAGGGCACCAACGAGATCAGCCTCGAGGTGACGGACGCGATGGGGCGCACCACGACGCGCACGCGCGCGTTCGGCGTCGACTCGACCGAGAAGCTGACGAACGACCTCACGCTCGCCCCGGGCGCGCGCGGCGACGACGTCGCTCGGCTGACGCGGCGCCTGAAGGTCGAGCGGATCTGGAAGGGCAAGCCCAGCTGGCAGTACGACAAACGCGTCGAGACCGCGGTGCGCGCCTACCAGCGCACGGCCGGCCTGCCCGAGGACGGCATCGCGCGACCCGCCCTGCTGAACCGCACCACCGGCCGGGTCGTCGTGGTGAAGAGCAAGTTCGTCCTCAACCTGTGGCTGGACGGCAAGCTCGCCAAGCAGTACCCGATCGCGCACGGGATGCCCGCCTATCCGACCCCGACCGGCGCGTACGTGATCACCGAGATGCTCGAGAACCCCACCTGGACGCCGCCGAACTCACCGTGGGCCGCCGGGCTCGAGCCCGTGCCGCCCGGGGAGGACAACCCGCTCGGCACGCGCTGGATCGGCACCTCGGCGCCGCTGATCGGCATCCACGGCACGCCGCAGTCGTGGTCGATCGGCACGCAGGCCTCGCATGGCTGCGTGCGCATGCTGATCTCGGACGTCGAGGACCTCTACGAGCGCGTGGACGTGGGCATGGTGGTCGAGTTCAAGGATTAGGCGCTCGGCGCGCGAGGTGATCCCAGCCGGCAAGCCCGGCCTCTGCCCCCGTGCCGCGCCAGACCACGCCCGCGGCGCCCGCCAGGACCTCTCCGATCACCGTCAGCGGCACGCCGCAGCCGGCCACGTCCGCCGGGTCGATCGCCACGACAAGCTCGTAATCCTCGCCACCCGTCGCGGCGAGCACACCGGGCTCGACCCCGAGCCGGTGCGCAACGTCGCGCACCGGCACGTGCACGGGCAGCGTGTCGAGGTCGGCCGTGATCGCCACGCCGCTGCGCCGCGCGATCCGCGGCAGGTCCCGCGCCAGCCCGTCCGAGACGTCCATCAGGGCGTGCGCGACGCGGGCCAGCACCGCGCCCTCCGCGAGGCGCGGATGCGGCCGGCGCAGGTGCGCGATGCAGCCCTCGACCCCGCCGAGTCCCTGCAGCGCGGGGTCGCGCAGCGCGGCCAGTCCGGCCGCGGATTCGCCGAGCGCGCCCGTCACCGCGATCACGTCGCCGGGCCGGGCGCCGTCCCGTCCCGGCGGCGGCGCCGCGATGCGGCCGAGCACGCCGATCGACAGGGCGAGGCCCGGGCCGGACGCGACGTCGCCGCCCACGACCGCACAGCCGTACGTGCGCGCGCACGCGCCGAGCCCCGCGTAGATCGGCTCGAGGTCGGAGGCGTCGCCGTCGGGAACGATCGCGGAGACGAGCGCTGCGACCGGCTGGGCCCCCATCGCGGCGAGGTCGGAGAGGTTGACGGCGAGCGCCTTCCAGCCGACGTCAGCCGGGGACGACCAGTCGCGTCGGAAGTGCGAGCCCTCGACCTGCGTGTCGACCGTCCAGACGAGGTCAGGTGCGATCAGGGCGGCGTCATCGCCGATGCCACGCAGGACGCCCGGCGCCGGCCCGTCCACCAGCGCCGCCAGGTGCGCGACGAGCGCGTCCTCGTCGGGATGCGCCGTGCCCTCGCCCCATCCCAGCCCGTCCGCCATCAGCCCGTCCCGTCGTCCGCGTCCCAACGCCGATGGTACCCTGCCGCGGCCCGAGGAAGCCGATGACCGACGCCGCCGCCGAGCCACGCACTGTCGCCTACCCCGGCGCCGCCGGGTCGTACACGTCCGAGGCCGCCGAGCGCCTGTACCCGCAGGTCGAGGCGGAGTCGGCCGGCAGCTTCGCCGACGTCCACCGCGCCGTCGCCGAGGGCCGCGTCGACATCGGCGTCCTGCCGATCGAGAACACCCTCGCGGGGATCGTCGCGGACACCTGCGACCTGATCGCCGACGGCGAACTGCCGATCGTCGCCGAGACGGTGATCCACATCCCGCACTGCCTGTGCGGCATCGCCGGTGCGACCACGGCCGGCGTGCGGCGGATCCACTCGCACCCCGTCGCCCTCGCCCAGTGCCGCACCTTCCTGAACGGGAGCTACGAGGAGATCGGCGCGCCGACCACCGCGGACGCGGCCCGGATCGTCGCCGAGCAGGGCGACCCGTCGTGGGCGGCGATCGCCTCGCCGGCGGCCGCGCGCCGCTTCGGCCTGGAGATCCTCGAGAGCGACATCTCCGACCACCCGGACAACATGACGCGCTTCGTCGCGATCAGCCGCGAGGGGCTACCGATCGCCGAGGGCGTGCCGTGGAAGACCGCCCTGCGGCTCGTCACGGGCCACCAGCCGGGCGCGCTCCACGACGCGATCGAGCCGTTCCGCTACCACGGGGTCAACATGGTCTCGCTGCACTCGCGTCCGATCCCCGGCGAGCCCTGGCGGTACCAGTTCCTGATCGACATCGAGGGCCATCACGCCGATCCGCAGGTCGCGCGCGCCCTCGACGACGTCCGCGGCCGCTCCGCCCTGCTCGTCGTGCTCGGCTCGTTCCCCGCGGCGGAGCGCCCGACCGGGCCGTGACCGGGCGGCGCCCGTGGGACGCGGCCCTGGCGGTCGGCGCCGGGCCCGACGACGGCCGCCTCGTCCACCGAGCCGACGAGCCGCCACGGCCCGGTGCGCCGGTGCCGCTCCCCGACGGACTCGACCCGCGGCTCGTCGACGCGCTGGCCCGGACCGGCGTCGAGCGCCTCTGGTCGCACCAAGCCGAGGCCGTGGCGCTGGCGCGCGCCGGGCACCACGTCGGCATCGCGTCCGGGACCGCGAGCGGCAAGACGCTCGCGTACGCGATCCCCGTGCTCGACCTGCTCCTGCGAGAGCCGCATACGCGCGCCCTCTACCTGTCGCCGACCAAGGCCCTCGCGCAGGACCAGGCCCGGCGGCTGACGGCGCTCGGGCTCGGACGCGACCTGCGCGTCGCCCTCGTCGACGGCGACCAGGACGCGGGCACTCGCCGCCGCGCCCGCGCCGAGGCCAACCTCGTCCTGTCGAACCCGGACATGGTCCACCTCGGCATCTGCCCGCACCATCAGCGCTGGGACGAGTGGCTGGCGGGCCTCGCGGCGATCATCGTGGACGAAGCGCACGTCTACCGCGGCGTCTTCGGCAGCCACGTGGCGCACGTGATCCGCCGCCTGCGTCGACTCGCCGCCCTCTACGGCGCGTCGCCTCAGCTCCTGCTCGCCACAGCCACGGTCGCCAACCCGGCCGAGGCCTTCGGCCTCCTGACCGGCTGCGACGTGCGCGTCGTCGACACCGACGGCGCTCCGTCCCCGGGGCGCGACGTGGCCCTCTGGAACCCGACGCTGCTCGACCCGGCCACCGGCCGGCGCGCCTCGCGGATCCACGAGGCCGTCGGCCTCGTCAGCCAGCTCGCCGTCGACGGGCAGCGCGTGATCTGCTTCGCGCCCGGCCGCCAGCTCGTGGAGTTGATCCTGCGTGGCGTCCGCGACGAGCTCGGCCGGCGCGCTCCCGCCCTCGCCGGACGCGTCGAGCCGTACCGGGCGGGCTACCCGCCCGAGGTGCGCCGCGCGATCGAGGCGCGGCTCGCCAGCGGCGAGCTGCGCGCGGTGATCGCGACCAGCGCGCTCGAGCTCGGCCTCGACATCGGCGAGCTCGACTGCGCCGTCGTCGTGGGCTTCCCCGGCTCCGTCGCGGCCCTGCGCCAGGAATGGGGCCGCGCCGGTCGCCGCACGCGCGGGCTCGGGCTGCTCGTCCTCGGCGAGGACGCCCTCGACCAGTGGTTCGCGCGCCATCCGGACGCGCTTCTCGGCCGGCCCGTGGAGCGCGTCGCGCTCGACCCGTCGAACCCGGACATCCGCATCGCCCACCTCGCCTGCGCCGCGGCCGAGGCAGCCGTCTCGGAGCGCGACGCGGGCATCCTCGGCGTCACGATCGTCGACGACGCGGAGGCCGTGCTCGAGCTCAGCCCCGACGACTTCACGATGACCCGGGCCGGGCTGATCTGGGCCGGTCCCGACGATCCCGCCTCGCGGATCTCACTGCGCAGCGCCGACGCCCGTGTCGTCGCGATCGTCGACGGCGCCACGGGCACGGTGATCGGCGACGTCGAGCACGACCGCGCGCCGCTGGCCGTCCATCCGGGCGCCGTCCACCTCAGCCAGGGTGAGCGCTACGTCGTGCGCGAACTCGACCTCGACGCCGGCGAGGCGATCGTCGACCCGTTCACGGCGGACTGGTTCACGGTGCCGCGGGCGCAGAGCGCCGTGCACCTCGACGCGCCCGACGCCGAGGCGTGGCTCGGCTCGTGGCGCGCCGCCCTCGGCGCCGCCGACGTCCGCGCCCAGGTCGTCGGGTACCAGCGCCGGCGCACCGATGACCTGTCGGTGATCGACCAGCGGGCGCTCGAGCTGCCGCCGCGCGAGTACCGCACCGCGGCGCTGTGGCTGATGCGGCCCCCGTCGGACGACCCGCCCGCGCTCGGAGCGCTCCATGCTGCCGAGCACCTGCTGGCCGCGGCTCTGCCGCTGCACGTGCCGTGCGACGCGGGCGACCTCCTCGGGCTGTCCGCCGAAGAGCACCCCGACACCGGCACGCCCGCGATCGTGCTGCACGAGTCGCGACCGGGCGGCGCCGGCATCGTGCGCGCCGCCTTCGGCGACCTCCCCGCTATCGCCGGCGCGGCCCGCTCTATCGCCGCCGACTGCCCGTGCGACGACGGCTGCCCCGGGTGCGTGCAGAGCTTCTCGTGCCCGTGGCTGAACGAGCCGCTCGACAAGGCCGGGGCGATCGCCCTGCTCAGCGAGTTGCGCGGCTAGGGGTTCACCAGGCGCCCGCCCACGACTCGCGACGCGGGTCGGCCCACGCGGCGACGAGGCCGCTCGCGGCGTCGTGCTGGGCCGCGCATACGGACCCGAACAGGCTGTCGCCGACCGGCGCCGGCACGACCTCGTGCCCGAGCGACCGCAGCCCATCGGCAAGCGCGGCGTCCATGTCCTCCTCGACGTGCAGGAGATCCGCGACGATCCGCCAGCGCGGCCGGTCGATCGCGTCGCCGAGCTCGACGCCCTCATCGAGGTGCGCGAGCACGACCTGCAGGAGGGCCTGCACCTGGCCGTCGGCGCTCGGGGTCGACAGGGCCACGACGCGTTCGCCGTCGACGAGCATGGCCGGCGACAGCGTGTGCACGGGGCGCTTGCCGCCAGCGGGGGCGTTCGGCGAGCCGGCGTCCCGCGAGAACGACAGGAGCCGGTCGTTGAGGAAGAAGCCCCCCTCCGGCACCCACGTGGCGCAGCCGAAGCTGTCGAACACGCTGACCAGCATCGACACGACGGTGCCGTCGCGATCCGCCGTCGTCACGGACGTCGTGTGGTTGTAGCCCTGCGCGTGATCGACACGGCTGGCGCGCTCCCCGATCGGGATCGCGTCGGCGAGCCCCATCAGCTCGCGGTCGGCGTCCGGCTGCGTGATCCGGTCGCGGAAGGCGAAGGCGCCGGCCATCGCCTCGACGGCGCGGTGCTGCGCGAGCGGCGAGCCGTCGGAGGCCGGCTCCGCCGCCAGCCGCCGGAGCGCCATCGCAAGCAGCATCGCCTGCGAGGACGGCGGCTGGGCCAGCGCCTCAACGCCCCGGTAGACGGTCGCGACGGGTGCCCGGATCACGCTCTCGTGCGCCGCGAGGTCAGCGGTCGCCATCGTCCCGCCTTCGCGGGCGACGGCCGCCACGATCGCGTCCGCCACGGGACCCCGGTAGTACGCGTCGGCGCCGCCGTCGGCGATCGCGGCGATCGTCGCCGCCGTCTCGGGCAGCCGCACGATCGCCCCCGGCCCGGCCGGGCGGGCGAGGACCCAGGGCGATGCGTCGGCGCCGCCGCGGGTCAGCCGCGGCGCGCTGGCGACGAGAGCCTCATGCGTGTCGCGCGTGACCGCGACGCCGTCCGCCGCGAGGGCGTGTGCGGGCTCGAGCACGCGCGCACGGTCGAGCGCGCCGTGGCGCTCGACGAGGTCGCAGAGTCCCGCCGCGAAGCCCGGCACCGCAGCGACCTCCGCGCCGTCGTCCGGCAGGGGGGTCGCGAGAGCGGCGGGTGCGCGGCCGACGCCGTTGATCGCCTCGGTCGTGCCGTCGGGGCGGCGCACGATGCAGAGCAGGTCCCCGCCGAGGCCGCACGCATCGGGCAGGACGACGGCCAAGGCGGCCGCGGCCGCGGCGGCCGCATCGGCGGCGTTGCCGCCTGCCGCGCCGACGCGCAGCGCAGCCTGGACGGCGAGGGGGTGGCCGCAGGAGACGGCGAGATGCTGGCCCTCGATGCGGGGCCGGGGGAGTCGATCGGGCATGGCGCGAGTATGGCGGAGGCCTCGGGTCGTGTGCTACCGTCGCCCACGGAGGCAGGGGAAGTCCGGTGTGAATCCGGCACGGTCCCGCCGCTGTGAGGAACGTCCCCCGATCGCGGTGCGCAGCACCGGTCACTGGCCCCCCGGGGCTGGGAAGGCAGTGATCAGGGGCCTCGGGCAACCGAGGAAGCGCGCTCCGAGTCAGAACACCCACCTCCCCCCGGACCATCAGGCCCCGGGGACCTCGAGAGAAGGAGTTCCAGATGTCCGCGAGGAGATTCCTCGTGACCGCCGTCGCGATCGCGACGCTGGTCATCCCGACCGTCGCGCATGGCGCGACGATCCGCATCACGAGCGCCAAGCAGCCGCTGCTCGGCAACCTGGAGTGGTCGTCGGGCAGCGCCCGCGCGTTCCTCACCGACGACGGCACGCCGCGCGCCCTCAAGAAGAGGACGGCCCTCGGCCAGCTCGTCGCCGCGACCGCATTCGCCGGCACCGCCCTCCACGTCGGCGAGTTCGCAGGCCTCGGCGCCTACGTCAAGACGATCGGCAACGAGCGGGTCGGCCCGAGGGGCGCGTGGATGTTCTACGTCAACGGCCGGGCCGCCCAGGTCGGCGCCGATTCGCAGGTGCTGCGCAGGTCGGACAAGGTGATCTGGTGGCTCGACACCGACTACGGCAAGAGGGACCCGGTCATCCTCGACCTGTCCGCGAGGCCGCAGGCCGACGGCGCCGGGCTCTTCACCG
>JAURLF010000045.1 GCA_030831375.1 Gaiellales bacterium
CGACCTGCGACGAGCCCACGCTGCGCACCGTGGACGTGGAGCAGTTCTGCTCGTGGTCGGCGTGAAGGATGAGCAGGATGTCCAGCGCCCGCACCAGGCGGGGGTCGGGGTCGTAGTCGGCCCCGAAGAACATCTTGAGGATGTTCGTGGAGTAGTCGAGCGAGGGGTCGGGCGCGACGGCGTCCTTGCCCTGGTTGTGCCGGAACGCCAGGCCACCGATGGTCGGCATCTTGGCGATGGTGTTGTAGAGCGCGTCCATGCGCTCGGAGTCGCTCTCGACTTCCTTGCTCTCCGGGTACAGCGTGGAGAGCTGGCCGAAGCCTGCCTCGAGCACGCCCATGGGGTGGGCGTCCTGGCGGTAGGACTTGATCGAGGCCGACACCGACGGGTCGACCGTCATGCGGTCGGCGATGTCCTTGTTGAACGCCGCGAGCTCGGCGGCGCTGGGGAGCTCGCCGTGGATGAGCAGCCAGGCGACCTCGAGGAAGGTGCTCTTCCCTGCGAGCTGCTCGATGGGGTACCCGCGGTAGCGGAGCACGCCGTTGTCGCCATCGAGGTAGGTGATGGCGCTTCGGCACGACGCGGTGTTCATGAACGCCGGGTCGTAGGTCATCAGGCCGAAGTCGTCGTCCGAGACCTTGATGTTGCGCAGGTCGGTCGCACGGATCGTCCCGTCGGTGATCGGGAACTCATACGTCTGACCGGTCCGGTTATCCGTGACGGTGATCGTCCCGCCTTGGGCCTCTGTCGCCATTCGACGCCTTTCCTCCATCGTGACTTCCAGGGCCCGGTTGGCCCCTCGGTGTGCCGGATTCCTCCCGGACCGCAGGCGAGTCTAGGGAATGACGCGCCCCCGCACCCGGGGGAACGGGGGGTTGCTGCTACGGTGGCTTGAGATCCCTGCCCACGGGCGGGGACGTGGCGACTTCGCCGCATGATCAGCCCCCGCTCGAGGGGCACCCACAATTCACTGGAGGCACCCACATGGCAGAGCACGTGCTCGCCGTGCTGGTCGACTTCGAGAACATGGCGCGACCCGGCGCCAAGTCCCGAGGCGACTTCGATATCAACCTGGTCCTGAGCCGCCTTGCGGAGAAGGGCCGCGTGGTCGTCAAGCGCGCGTACGCGGACTGGAGCCGCTACCGCGAGGCGAAGATGGACCTGCAGAACGCCGGCCTCGAGCTCATCGAGATGCCGTCGGCCCGCGAGGGCGCGAAGAACCGCGCCGACATCAAGCTGGCGGTCGACGCCATGGAGCTCGCATACTCGCGCGAGCACGTGGACAACTTCGTCATCGTGTCCGGCGACAGCGACTTCACCCCGCTGGTCGGCAAGCTGCGCGAGCTCAACAAGCGCGTGGTGGGCATGGGCAACCGCGAGAGCTCGAGCGAGCTCCTCATCGCCAACTGCGATGAGTTCATCTTCTACGACAGCATCGCCTCGTCGTCATCGTCGCGCCGCGGCCGCGGCGGGTCGCGCAAGGACCCCGTGGCCCTGCTGTCGGAGTCGCTCATGGCGCTGCAGCGCGAGGGCGTGGACCTCCCGCTGGCCAGCGTGGTGAAGGACGCCATGCGCCGCAAGGACCCCGCCTTCGACGAGAACGCCCTGGGCTTCTCCACGTTCAGCAAGTTCCTCGAGGGCTCGGCCGGCAAGGCCGGCATCAGCCTCAACACCGACCCGCGCAGCGGCACCTACCGGGTGAGCATGTCCGACGCGCCGGTGTTGGCCATGCCGGTGGCGAGCGCCGACGATGACGACTCGCCGGCCGAGGGCCGTCGCCGTCGCCGTCGCGGCGGCCGGGGCGGCCGTGGGTCGTCGGGCGGCGAGGGCGGTGCCGAGCGCGAATCGCGTTCCGACGCCGCGGTGGCCGCAGCCGCCACGGGCGCGGACATCTTCGAGGTGTTCGTCACCCCCACCCCCGACCCCGACCTGGGCCAGCTGCCGTCGCTCGACGAGCCCATTACCTACGAGGACATGGTGCTGCTGACCCCCGAGGTCGAGGCCGAGGTGAAGGCCGCGGGCGTGGAGGACGACGACCCCGACGCCCCGCCGGCGCGCAGCACGCGCCGCAGGCGCAGGCGCGCATCGGCCGACGTCGACCTCGAGGGCGAGCCCACGCCGGACGACCTCGAGGCAATCGCCGACGAGGACGCCGAGGCCGAGGAAGCCGCCGAGGCCGGACTGGCCGAGATCGGCGAGACCCCCACGGCAGAGGAGCAGGAGGCCGCCGAGGCCCCGCCCGCCGACGAGGACAAGCCCGTGGCATCGCGTCGCCGCGTGCGTCGCAGCAGCGCAGCCACCAAGGCGGCAGAGGCGGCGGCCGAGGCAGAGGCTCCCGCCGAGGAGGAGAAGCCCAAGCGCCGCCGTCCGCCGGCCAAGAAGAAGGTGGCCGAGGCCGAGGCAGAGGCTCCCGCCGAGGAGAAGGCCGAGGAGGCCCCCGCCGAGGACGAGAAGCCCAAGCGTCGTCGTGCCCCGGCCAAGAAGAAGGTGGCTTAGTCTAATGCTGAGGCGCCCACCGAG
>JAURLF010000046.1 GCA_030831375.1 Gaiellales bacterium
GACGCTCGTCGACGTCGTCGCCCGGTTGTTCGCCGTCGAGGGGTCGGCCGGACGCGTCCTCCTCGCCCTGCACGGCTTCGCGAAGACAACGCAGCGCACGCCACCCTTCCACCTCGACCTCGCGGAACGCCGCCTCGACGCATGGCGCCATCACCGTTGATATCCCAATTGCAATCTGCTTTGGTATATATATCGATCGCGCCCCACCCGATCCCATGAGCCCACGCCATCCCCACAACCCACCCGATGACCTCGATGAAATGGTCGCCGCGTTCACCCGCGAGGACCCGACGTTCCGGGGCCTCTACGAGGCGGACCTGGCGCGCGAGGACCTGCTCTTCGCGCTGCGCGACCTCCGCCGCGCGCGGAGACTGACGCAGACCCAGGTCGCAGCCGCGATGGGCACCAGCCAGTCGGCCGTCGCGAAGCTCGAGCGGGCGGAGAGCGATCCCCGGCTCTCGACCGTCGCCCGCTACGCCCTCGCCGTCGGGCACGACCTCCACTACGCGCTCATCCCGCACGGCGAGTCCGGCGCGGAGGCGGACCGCCGCCGCCCGCAGGCGGGCTAGCGGCCTAGACAGCGGCCGGCGCGCCGCTGCGCGCCGGCACGCACGGCAGCTCCACGACGAAGCGGGCGCCGCCGTGCGGCGAGTCGCCCACCACGACGCTGCCGCCCATCGCGAGCGCGAGCTCGCGCGCGATCGCGAGGCCGAGGCCGGTGCCGGTGCCGTCCTCCGAGTAGAAGGCCTGGAAGATCGCGGCGCGCTTCTCGGCGGGGATGCCGGGACCCGAGTCGTCGACGGTGATCCAGACCCGACCGGCCTCCGCGAGCGCGGAGACGGTGATGCGGCCGCCGTCGGGGGTCCAGCGGATGGCGTTGCGCACGAGGTTCGAGACGATCTGCAGGATGCGGTCGCCGTCGCCGACCACGACGGGCAGCTGGCCGGCCTGCAGGGCCATCTCGATGCCGCGCTCGCGGGCCTCCCCGCCCTGCCCTGTCACGACCTGGTCGAGCAGCACGTTGAGGTCCACCTCGTCGGCCTCGAGGCCGAAGCGGCGCGCCTGCAGGCGCGCGAGGTCGAGCAGGTCGCCGACGAGGCGCGACAGCCGCGCCGACTCGGCCGTGATCGCCGCGTACGCCGCGGCCTGCGAGTCGGGGTCGTCGAAGATGCCGTCCGCGAGGGCGTCGACCTGGCTGCGGATCGCGGTCAGCGGGGTGCGCAGCTCGTGCGAGACGCGCATGAGGAACAGCCGCTCGGTGTCGCGCGCCTCGGCGAGGCGATGGGTCATGTCGTCGAAGGCGCGGTTGACCATGCCGATCTCGTCGGCGCGCTGCGTGTCGAGCTCGACCTCCTGGTCGCCGCGGGCGACGGCGCGGGCGGCGGCGGCGAGGCGCCGCAGGGGGCGCACGAGGCGCAGGCCGAGCAGCAGCGCGAGCACGATCGCGACGCCGGTGCCGATCGCGAAGGCGGGCACGAGCGCGCGCCGCAGCGTGCCCGCGGGCGACGTCACCTCCGCCGCGGGCTGGACGACGACGAGGAAGCCGAGCGGCGGCCCGTCCGCGGTCGGGAAGATCCCGCGCGCCACGGCGACGTCGCCGCGCAAAGACGGCGGCAGGGCCGCGGCCGGCACCTCCGCGGTGCGGCCCGCGGCGAGGCGCTCGGCCGCGGGCGCGGGCAGTTCGCCGAGTTCGAGCTCGCGCAGGCCGAGGCGGTCGGCGTTGACGTTGCCGGACGCGACGCGGGCCACGTAGAAGAGGTCGCCGCCGTACGCCTCCTCCAGGTAGTCGCGGTTGACGCCGCGCAGCTCGCCCAGCTGGAACGCCTCGCCGAGCCGCTCGCCGTACAGCTTCGAGAGCGCGGTCGCGGTGCCGCGCAGGGCGCGCACCTGCTCCGCGCGCTTGACGGCCTGCTGCTCGTCCGCGAAGCGGTCGACGGAGCGCGCGGCGAGGACGGCGGTCACCGCGAGCGCCACGACCACCGGGACGATGCCGATGATCAGCAGGCGCGCGCGCAGGCTACGCAGCGCCAGCATCGTCCCCGACCTTGTAGCCGACGCCCCATACGGTCACGACGGGGCAGTCGTCGCCGAGCTTGCGGCGCAGCTGACGCACATGCACGTCGACGGTGCGCGTGTCGCCGGCGAACGTGTAGCCCCAGACGCGCTCCAGCAGCTGGTCGCGGGTCAGCACGTGGCCGCGCTCCTCGAGCAGCGTCCACAGGAGGTCGAACTCCTTGGGCGCGAGCTGCACCTGCTCGCCGGCCACGGTCACCTCGTGGCGGCCGCGGTCGATCGTCACGCGCCCGTGGCTGAGCACGCCGCCGACGGGCTCGGGCTGGGCGGGCGCGCGGCGCAGGATCGCCTTCACGCGCGCCACCAGCTCGCGCACGTTGAACGGCTTCGTCAGGTAGTCGTCGGCGCCGACCTCGAGGCCGACGATCTTGTCGACGTCGTCGTCGCGCGCCGTGACCATGATGATCGGCACCTGCGACGTGGCGCGGATCCGCCGGCACACCTCGAGCCCGTCGATGTCCGGCAGGTTGAGGTCGAGGACGACGAGGTTCGGGGGAGCCTCCTCCATCCGCCGCAGCGCCTCCTCGCCATGCGTGACGTGGTCCGCCTCGAAGCCGGCGCGCTCCAGGTACGTGCGCACCGGGGTTGCGATGTTGACCTCGTCCTCGACGATCAGAATGCGCTCGGCCACGGAGGCGCCGCCTAGGGCTGGAGGATGACGGAGACCGTGCGGTCCGCCTCAGCATACGAGACCGGCTCGGCCCCATCCGCGCGGTAACTGCCCTCCCCGCGCAGGCGGATGCTGCCGGCGCCCATGAAGGCGACGTCGCGGAGCTCGCTGGCGCGCAGGATCGCGATCGTGAAGCCGCCGGCCTGCTTGTGCCAGAGCTTGACCGGGCGGATCACGCGCCACCTGTCGACCTTGGCACCGCGCTTGATCCGCACGCAGCGCTGCAGGAGCCGGCCGTCGACGCAGCGGATCCCCCTCGCCCCGGCGGGCGTGAGGATGCGGGCGCCCTTGCCGATCCAGCCGACCATCAGGACGCCGGTGACGGCGCGGTGGGCGCGGAAGACGATGTCGCCCTCGGCCTTGTCCACCTCGAAGGTGTGCGACGCCGTGGCGGCCGGGGCGGCCGCGAGCAGCAGGCAGACGGCGACGAGGAGCGCGCGCACGCACCGCATTATGCTCGCGGCCCGCCCGCGGGGTGTGAACGTTCCGTTAGGGGCGGGCGTAGTCGTGAAAGCCGTGGCCCGTCTTGCGGCCCAGGCGCCCCTCGGCGAGCATCTCGAGCAGCAGCGGGTGCGGCGCGTAGGCCGCGTCGCCGAGGCCCGCGGCGATCGCCTCGGAGGCGTGCACCTGGACGTCGACGCCGATCAGGTCGATCAGGGCAAGGGGCCCCATCGGCCAGCCCGCGCCCGCCTTCATCGCGCGGTCGACGTCGGCCGGGTCGGCGCCGGTCTCGGCGAGCGCGCGGACGGCGTCGTTGAGCATCGGCACGAGGATCCGGTTGACGATGAAGCCGGGCGTGTCGGGGCACGGCACGGCCTCCTTGCCGAGGCCCTCCGCGAAGGCGAGCGCCGCCGCGTACGCCTCGTCCTCGACGAGGGCGGTGCGCACGACCTCGACGAGCGGCATCACGGGCGCCGGGTTGAAGAAGTGCAGGCCGACGACGCGGCCGGGTCGGCCGCTCGCCTCGGCGATGCCCGTGACGGAGATCGCCGACGTGTTGGTGGCGAGGATCGCGTCGGGGCGCGTGACGGTGGCGAGCTCGGCGAACAGCGCGTGCTTGGCCTCGGGCAGCTCGGCGATCGCCTCGACCACGAGGTCGCACTCTGCGAGGCCGGCGACCGCCTCGGCCGCCGTCAGCCGGGCGAGCGCCGCATCGCGCGCGTCGGCCTCGAGCCGGCCCTTGTCGACGCGGCGGTCGAGGCCGCGGGCGACCGTCTCGAGACCGCGGGCGCGCGCCTCGGCCGAACCGTCGACGCCGACCACGGCGTGGCCCGCCTCGAGGCAGACCTGCGCGATCCCCGCGCCCATCGTGCCCAACCCGACGATCCCGACCGTCATGCCCATGCCGCGCCCTTTGCGTCCGTGAGGCCCGAATCGTGCCGCACCCGGGCCGCGGATGCCATCGGCCTGGGCGGGGCCCGTCACCGCTCCGCAACAGGATCGGCTTGGCCGCCCCCGTATACTCAGCCGCGATGGGAGCGTTCCGCGACCGCGTCCGCCTGTCCCCGGGCGGCCCCGACGCGCCGGCCGGCGACGTCGTCGTGACCGTGGCGGCCAGCGGCGTCCGCGACGCCGAGGGCCGTCCCGTGACCGCGCCGGCCGCAGGCGGTCCGGGCGAGGCGCGCAAGCTCGTCGGCGACCTGCGCTCCGAGCGGGCGGGCCTCGCGCGCCGCTACCTCGAGCTGCGCGGCGACCTCGGCGGCCTCCTGATCGAGATGGCGCGCCGCGACCACTTCAACCTCAACCTGCTGCGCCTGAAGGCGGCCGAGGCCGTCCAGGTCGAGCGGCGCGCGCAGGACATCGACGGCGTCCTCGCCGTGCACGCCGCGCCGGGCCGGCAGACCCTGCCGCCCGGCACGGTCGCGGTCACGGCCGCGCGCTGCCCGACCTGCACGGGTGCGATCCCCGCCGACGCGAACTTCTGCGCGTACTGCGGCACCCCCACGCGATGACCGACGACGACCAGCCGACGCTCGACGGGACGCCCGCGCCCGCCTTCGAGGCGCCGCTGCCCGCGGCGGACGTGCGCCGCTGCCCCGCCTGCCTGTCGCCCGTGCGGGCCGACCAGCGCTACTGCCTCGAGTGCGGCGAACGGCTCGCCGTCGACGAGATCCCGCCGCCGCCCGGCGGCGGCTCGGCGCTGGCCGAGCGCGGCTCCGCGGCGCTCGCGGCGGCCGCGGTCGTGCTGGTCCTGGTCGGCATCGGGCTGGCCTGGGTGGCGCTGCGCGAGCCCGCCGACGACGAGCCCGCGCAGACGACGGCCACGGCGACGACGGACGCCGTCCCGACCGAGACGGTCCCGACCGAGACGGTCCCGACGGATGTGGTGCCGACGGACACCGCGATGACGGACACCGGGATGACCGACACGGGCGCGACGCCGGCGGGCGACTGGCCGGCCGATCTGACCGCGTGGGCGGTGATCATCGCGTCGAAGGAGCAGGGGCGGTTCACGGAGGCCGATGCGCGCGTGATCGCCGACGAGGCCTCCGCGGCCGGGGTGCTCGAGACC
>JAURLF010000047.1 GCA_030831375.1 Gaiellales bacterium
CGCCCCGGTCGGAGAGGACGGCGTCGACGAACGCGCGCAGCGCCGGGTCGGTGCGCGCGTCCGCGACGTTGACGTAGAGGTAGAGCAGGCGCCCGAGCGGGTAGGCGCCGGAGCGGAGGTCGGCGAGATCGGGCGCGACACAGCCCTCGCCCTCATCGACGGCCACCAGCCGCACGCGGTCGCCCCACTGCGAGGCCGTGGCGAGGCCGGCGAACCCGAGGCCGCTGCCGCTGCCCGCGAGCCGGTTCGCGATCTGCTGCTCGCTCGGCTCCGCCACGTAGTCGGCGCGCAGCGCCGCCTCGCGCCCGCGCTCCTCAGCCACCGGCGCGATCGCGAGGTCGACGAGGAGCCCCTTCGTCCCCGACGCCTCCCCCGGACCGATCGCCACGAACGCGTCCGCCGGCAGGCCCTTCGCGCTGCCCGGGATGACCTCGTCGGCCGCCTCCCAGCGGTCGATCCCCGTCGACTCGGGCCCGAGCAGGGCGTAGAGCTGCTCGCGGGTCAGGCAGGCGGGCTTCGCCAGGTCCGCCGCGGTGAAGACCACGACCGCGTCGTGCGCGACGGTCAGCCGCAGGAACTGCACGCCGGAGGCGATGCACGTCTCGCGCTCGCGCGCCGTCATCTCGCGCGAGGCGCCGGTCACGTCGACCATCCCGTCGCAGAAGAGCGCGAACCCGTCACCTGTACCGGTCATCTCCACGTCGAGGTCGACGAGCGGGTGGGCGGCGGCGTAGTCGCCCGCGATCGCCGAGACCATAGGCAGGAGCGTCGTCGATCCCGCGACGCGCAGGCTGCCGGTCGGCTCGTCGTCCGCGCCCGCGCATCCCGTCGCCGTGGCGACCGCGACGGCGATGGCGAGGACGGCGCGGAGCTGGCGAGGGCTGGTCACGGCGGAGATCCGCCGTAGACTACCCGCCATGAGCCTCTCCGTCGGCGACCCCGCCCCCGCCTTCGACCTCGCCGACGACGCCGGGAACCGCGTCGCGCTGGCCGATCTCGCGGGGCGCCGCGTCGTCCTCTACTTCTACCCCAAGGACGACACGCCGGGCTGCACGACGCAGGCCTGCGGGCTGCGAGACGGCTGGGAGCGCCTCGACGACTTCGACGGCGTCGTCTACGGCATCTCCCCGGACCCGCCGGACTCGCACGCCGCGTTCCGGGCCAAGTTCGCGCTGCCGTTCGGCCTCCTCGCCGACGAGGGCCATGCCGTCGCCGAGGCGTACGGGGTCTGGGTCGAGAAGTCAATGTACGGCAAGAAGTACATGGGCGTCGAGCGCACCACCTTCGTGATCGGCGCGGACGGCGCGATCGAGGCGGTGCTGCGCAAGGTCAAGCCGGCCGAGCACCTCGACCTCCTGCTCGGCGCGCTCGCCTGACGATGCCCGCCGCGCCGCCGAACCCTGGACCGCTCGGGGGGATCCGCGTGCTCGACCTCTCGCGCGTCCTCGCCGGCCCGTACGCGGCGATGATGCTGGCCGACCTCGGCGCCGACGTGATCAAGGTCGAGCGCCCCGACGGCGGCGACATCACGCGCGCCTGGGGCCCGCCGTGGGCCGGCGGCGAGTCGACGTACTACATGTCCGCCAACCGCGGCAAGCGCTCGATCGCGATCGACCTGCGCGACCCCGCTGGCCTCGACGTGGCGCGACGGCTGGCCGCGACCTGCCAGGTCGTGATCGAGAACTTCATCCCGGGCGGCGCGGAGCGGATGGGCCTCGGGTTCGAGGCGCTGCGGGAGCGCAACCCGGGGCTCGTGTACTGCTCGATCTCGGGCTATCCCGCCGACGGCGCGGAGGCGGCGCTGCCCGGCTTCGACTTCGCGATCCAGGCCGAGGGCGGGATCATGAGCATCACGGGTGAGCCCGACGGCCAGCCGATGAAGGTCGGGGTGGCGATCGCCGACCTGACCTCCGGCATGTTCGCGGCGAGCGCGATCCTCGCGGCACTCGTCGACGTGCAGCGCGGCGCACCCGGCCGGCACGTGCATGTCTCGCTCTACGACGCCCAGCTCGCCTGGCTCGCCAACCGCGGCACCGAGGCGGCGATCGCGGGGATCGAGCCGGAGCGGCTCGGCAACGCGCACCCGTCGATCGTGCCGTACGAGACGTTCCCGACACGCGGCGCGCACATCGTCATCGCCGTCGGCACCGACGAGCAGTTCCGCGCCCTCTGCGGCGTGCTCGGGCTCGAGGCGGCGGCGGCCGACGCGCGCTACGCGACGAACCCCGAGCGCGTCGCGCACCGCGCCGAGCTCGTGCCGCTGCTCGGCGCCGCCACCGCCGCCTGGGACGCCGCCGACCTGCTCGCGGCGCTGGCCGCGGCGCGCGTGCCGTCAGGGCCGGTCCGCACCATCCCGGAGGCCCTCGCCCACTCGCCGCAGGCGCTCGTCGAGCACGCCCATCCGACGGCGGGCCCGCTGCACACGCTGCGCTCCCCGATGAGCATCGACGGCGCGCACCTCACGAGCGACCGCCACCCGCCGCTCCTCGGCGAGCACAGCCGCGAGATCCTGGTCGAGGCCGGCCTCGCCGAGGACGAGATCGAGGCGGCCCTGGCCGGGCCCTGCCGGACCGCCTAGAGCGCCTCCGCGTACTCGTCCATCTCCCAGGCCGTGAGCCGGTTGAGATGCGCCGTCCAGCGGTCGAGCTCGTAGCGCTTGTTGCGCAGGTACGTCTCCGCCAAGCGCGCGCCGAGCGCGTCGACGAGCACCTCGTCGGCCTCGAGCGCGTCGAGCGCCTCGCCGAGCGACGTCGGCAGCGGCTCGCCGATCAGGTCCTCGGGCCCCTCGTAGAAGTTGCCCTCCACCGGCGCCGGCGGCTCCAGCTTGCGCTCGATGCCGTCCAGCCCGGCCGCGAGCACGGCCGTGGCCACGAGGTACGGGTTGGCGCTGCCGTCGGCGTTGCGCACCTCGATGCGCGTGGCCGGTCCGCGCTCCGTGCAGAAGCGCACCATCGCCATCCGGTTGTCGTGGCCCCAGTTGGCGAACTTCGGCGACAGGCCGCCGTTGATGATCCGCTTGTACGCGTTGACGGTCGGGTTGAGGACGCCGCACAGCCCGCGCCCGTGCGCGATCACGCCTGCCGTGAAGTGGTACGCGGCGGGCGACAGGCCCGCCGTGCCGCGCGGCTGGTCGAGCCGGTTGCGACCCGCCTTGTCGACGAGCGAGACGTGCAGATGGAAGCCGGACGCCTCGTCGTCGTCGACGGGCATGCCCATGAAGGTCGCGACGACGCCGTCCTGCGCCGCGACCTGCTTGACCAGCGTCTTGAACAGGAACGCGCGGTCCGTGGCCTCCACGGCGGGCCCGTGCGTGAGATTGATCTCGTGCTGCGAGTGTCCGTACTCCTGCGCCATCGAGATCGGGTCGAGGCCGAACGCCTCGCAGGCGTCGAACATGCGCCGGGCGATCCGCTCCGGGTCGGCGAGCGCGCCCACCGTGTACACGCACGAGTTCCGCATCGGCATCGGCGCGAGGCCGCCGACGCCGTCGGGATTGCGCTCCAGGAGGTAGAACTCGAGCTCGTGCGCGACGACCGGGTTGAGTCCCTTCCGCGCCAGCCGCGCGGTCACGCGCTTGAGCGCGCCCCGCGGGTCGAGGTCGGCCGGCTCGCCGCCCGGCACCTGCACGAGGTCGCAGAGCACGACCGCGACCTCGGGGTCGAACGGGTCGATGCGCGCCGTCGAGAGGTCCGGCACGGCCGCGAAGTCACGGAAGCCCGCCTCCTCGCCGGAGACGATGTTGTGCGCATGGTCGATCGTCATGACGGCCTCGACGAACGGCTTGCCGTGCCCGAGCGCGTGCGCCGCCCGGCTCAGCAGCACGTCCTTGCCGCGCTGGACCCCGTAGAGGTCGCTGTAGACGAGCCGGAGGATCCGGACGCCCTTGGACTGCAGCTGCTTGACGGTCATCGCCGGCTCCTCTCCCGCGCTCGCGCGGCAGCATACCCCGTTGGCCAGTACCGGCGCCAACGGCGGGCCGCTCCCCGCGATCTGGCACAGTTCGGCTATCAGCGGGTCGCCCTGCGGACCCGACGACGCTCCACGGAGGAGGCACCTCGATGAACGCGGTCCGCTACCGCAACGCCGCCGGCGAGATCCGGCTCGGCCGCCTCGATGGCGACACGATCACGGATGCGGGCGTGGCGCCCGAGATGGGATTCGTGCCGACCGCCGAGAACTGGGCGCTGATCACGGGCGCGTCCGGCGCCACCTGCGCCGCCGCCGACGTGCAGCTGCTGCACCCCGTCGTGCCGCGCAAGATCATCGCGATCGGCCTCAACTACCGCGACCACGCCGAGGAGTCCGAGCTCGACATCCCCGAGACGCCGGTCGTGTTCGCGAAGTTCCCGTCCGCGCTGATCGGCCACGGCGAGACGATCGTCGTGCCGCGCGAGGAGACCCGCCCCGACTGGGAGGCCGAGCTCGCCGTCGTGATCGGCACGCGGGTCCACCGCGCCACCACGGCCAACGCGATCGACCACATCGGGGGCTACACCGCCATCAACGACGTCTCCGGCCGGCGCGCGCAGCTCGAGACGCCGCTGCGCCAGTTCGTCTACGGCAAGAGCTTCGACACGTTCGCGCCGCTCGGGCCGTCGATCGCCTCCATGGACGGCGTCGACCTGACGGACGTCCGGGTCTCGTCGCGCATCGGCGACGAGGTGCTGCAGGACTCGAACACCCGCAACCTGATCTTCTCGGTCGCGGAGATCATCGAGTACGTCAGCCGCGGCATCACGCTGGAGCCGGGTGACGTGATCGCCACGGGCACGCCCGGCGGCGTCGGCGACAGCCGCCAGCCCCCGCGCTACCTCGAGGACGGCGACACCATCGAGGTCACGGTGTCGGGCGTCGGCACCCTTTCCAACCCGGTCCGTCGCGAGGCGTAGGCCGATGGCCCGCGCGGCGCTGATCACCGGGGGCGGCTCCGGGATCGGCGCCGCGGCGGCCCGTCGGCTCGCCGCCGACGGCTGGCTCGTCGGGCTGGTCGGGCGCCGGCCCGAGCCGCTGCAGGCCGTCGCGGCCGAGACGGGTGGGCGCGCGTTCCCCGGCGACGCCGCCGACCCCGCGCTGCTCGCCCACGCCGTCCAGGCGCTGACCGGGGAGGCGGGCGGGCTGCACGGCCTCGTCTGCTCGGCCGGCGCCGGCAACCCCGGTACCGCCGTCGAGCAGACCCCGCAGGGCTGGGAGGAGGTGCTGCGCGTCAACCTGACGGCGCCGTTCCTCGCCGCCCGCGCCGCCATCCCCGAGCTGGAGCGGGCTGGCGGGGCGATCGTGATCGTCTCCAGCCTCGCCGGCCTACGAGCCGGCCCGGCGTCCGTCGCCTACGGCGCCGCCAAGGCGGGCGCCATCCACCTCGCCCGCTGCCTGGCGGTCGACCACGGCCCGCAGGGCGTGCGCGCGAACGCGGTCTGCCCGGGCTGGGTCCGCACCCCGATGGCCGACGACGCCCTCGCCGGGCTTGCCGAGCGCACGGGCGGGCTCGACGAGGCCTACGCGGAGGCGACGCGGCTGGCCCCCGACCGGCGCCCCGCGAGCGCCGAGGAGGTGGCGGAGACGATCGCCTTCCTCGTCTCCGAGGCCTCGCGCGGCGTCAACGGCAGCGTGATCCCCGTCGACGGCGGCGCGCACGCCGTTGACCCGGAGAGCGTGGCCTTCCTCCCCGACGCGCGCTAGTCCGACGGTCGGCGCACGCCGAGCACGAACCCGACGAGGGCGATTGCGAGGCCAATCGCGATCAGCGCGCCGGACACGGCCGACCAGCCGTCGAGGACGGCGCCGACCACCACGGGGGCGAGTGCGGCCACGGCCTCGTCCGCCCCGTCGGCGGACGCGAGTCGACCGGCCTCGTCGCGGGCGAGGGGGCGCAGCGCGAACGCCGTGACGGCGAGCAGCGCGCCGAGCCCGACGAGGACGAGCCCGCGCCGGCGCGCGGCGAGGAGCGCCAGCACTCCGAGCCCGACGGCGGCCGCGGCGAGCCCCGCGGGCAGGCGCGGGTAGCGATCGAGCAGGCGCAGCGCGCGTTCGAACCATGGCGAGATGCGCACCCACGGCACCTCGACCGTGAGGTCGCCCGGGACGGCGGCGAGCAGCGCGGAGACGAGCGGCGGGGAGTCGGCCGCCTCCGCGAAGGCACGCACGTCGAGCCGCAGGCGCCCGTCCTGCTCGCCGGTCAGGATCCCCTGCTGCAGGCCGACCGCCGTCGGGCCGAGGACCCGGCCCGCGGCCTTCGACCGGATGGCCGCCGCGGCCCAGTCGCCGACGAGGATGGCGGCGCCGTCGACGAGGATGGCCGGCTGGTCGGCGGCGCGCAGCTCCACCTCGCGCACGACGGCGCCCCGCACCAGGGCGACGCCCTCGGACGACTGCGCGGCGGTGACCACGACGCGCTGGAAGCCCGCGGCGTCGATGACGTTGCGCTCGAGGACCGCCGCGAGGCCGGCGCCGAGCGCCGCGGCCACGGACACGACGAGCAGCACCAGGACCAGGAGCGCGCGCACGGCCGCACCGTAGGCCCGCCGCCGGACGCGGGCCGTCCTGCGACCATCCGGGCGTGATCACCCGCGACCCCGAGATCGCCGCGGCCGCCATCCGCACCGGCGGGCTGGCCGCCGTGCCCACGGAGACGGTCTACGGCCTCGCCGCGGACGCCGCCAACCCGGACGCGCTACGCCGCCTCTACGCCGTCAAGGGCCGGCCCGCCGACCACCCGTCGATCGTGCACCTGGCCGACAGCGCGGACGCACCCGGGTGGGCCGCCGCGTGGCCCGCCGAGGCCCAGGCCCTCGCGGACGCGTTCTGGCCCGGCCCGCTGACGCTCGTCCTGCCGGCCGGGGAGCGGGCGGCGGCCGAGGCGCTCGGCGGCACGGGCACGATCGGCCTGCGCGTGCCCGACCACGCGCTCGCGCGCGCCGTGATCGCCGCCGCGGGCACCGGCGTCGCCGCCCCGAGCGCGAACCGCTTCGGCCGCGTCAGCCCCACCAACGCGCAGCACGTGGCCGATGACCTCGGCGCGGACGTCGACGTGATCCTCGATGGCGGCCCCTGCCGGGTCGGCGTCGAGTCGACCATCGTGGACCTGACCGGGCCCGCGCCGCGGATCCTGCGTCCCGGGGCCGTCTCGGCGGCGATGGTCGCGGCCGTGCTCGCCCGCGCGCCCGACGGCGCCCCGACGGGCGCGCCGCGCGCGCCGGGAACGCTCGCCGCCCACTACGCCCCGCGGCTGCCGGTCGTCGTGGCCGACGACGGTGCCCTGTCCGACCTCGGTGCCGGCGACGCCCTGATCGCCCCCGCCCCCGTCCTGCGCGGGCTCCACCACCCGGGGCCCGTCTTCGACGCCGGCGCCGACGCCGAGGCCTACGCGGCGCGGCTGTACGCGCTTCTGCGCGCCGCGGACGGCTCGGGCGCTCGGCGGATCGTCGCCGTCCCGCCGCCCGGAGGCGGCGTCGGCGACGCGGTGCGCGACCGCCTGCGGCGCGCCGCGGCCGGCTCCCCCGATGCGGATGAGAGGACTTGAACCTCCACGACCTTTCGGCCACACGGACCTGAACCGTGCGCGTCTACCAATTCCGCCACATCCGCGCGGACCCGCATCCTAGCGCCCCGCGTCGGGGCGGGCGACGTCAGCCGAGCTCGCCGAGGGCGTCGACCAGCCGGTCGACCTCGGCTGGCGTCGTGTAGTGCAGGAAGCCGGCGCGGACCGCGCCGCCACCCGCTTCGAGGCCGAGCGCCTCGCTCGCCGACAGCGCGTAGAAGTTGCCGTCCCAGACGGCGATCCCCTGCTGCGCGAGACGGCGCGCGACCTCGGCCGGCGGGGCCCCTTCGACGCCGAAGGAGAACGTGGCGACGCGCTCGTCGAGCCGTGCGGGGTCCCGCAGGCCGTGCATGACGATGTGGTCCATCCCCTCGATGCCGGCGAGGAAGCGCACAGCGAGGGCGTCCTCGTGAGCCCGGATCGCCGCGTAGGCCGCGTCGAGTCGCTCGCGCCGGGTCCCCCCGCCGCCGAGGGAGGCGAGATAGTCGACCGCGGCGGTCATGCCGGCGATCGCCTCGTGCGACTGCGTGCCGGTCTCGAAGCGGTGCCCGGCGGGCTCCTCCTCGGCCGGGCGGACGCGGTCGGCCGGCAACGACTGCGCGAGGTCGAGGCGGATCGACGCGATGCCGAGGTGCGGCCCGAACCACTTGTACGGCGAGGTGAACAGCACGTCGAGGCCCATCGCCTCGCGGTTGAGGCGGCGGTGCGGCGCGTAGTGGACGCCGTCCGCCCAGGTCAGGGCGCCGACGGAGCGCGCGAGGCCGACGATGGCGGCCACCGGCGGCACGGTGCCGAGGTGGTTCGAGGCGAGCGTGAAGGCGACGACCCGCGTCCGCGGCGACAGGAGCCCCTCCAGGTGGTGCAGGTCGAGGGTGCCGTCCGTGCGGTGCAGGCGGGCCTGGTGCACCACGAGGCCGTGGTCCTCGGCCACCCGCAGCCACTGCGCGACGTTGGAATCGTGGTCGAGCTCGGTCGTGATGATCTCGTCGCCCGGCTCGAAGGTGCGAGCCGCGGCGTGCGCGAGCAGGAACTGCAGCGTGGTCGCGTTCGGGCCGAAGGCGATCTCCTCCGGCCGCGAGCCGGTGAAGTCCGCGGCCGCGACGCGGGCCTCCGCGATCGCCGCGTCCGCCTCGACCGAGGTGGAGAACGCGCCCCCGCAGTTGGCGTTCGCGTGCAGGAGGGACTGCGTCATCGCGTCCGCGACGGCGAGCGGCACCTGCGAGCCGCCGGGGCCGTCGAAGTAGGCGAACGGCGCGCCGTCGTGGGTGCGCGCGAGGGCCGGGAACTGCGTGCGGACCAGGTCCACGTCGAGCACGGGGGCATCCATGGCCGTACCGTAGCGCCAGCCCGCGGCCCGACCTGCGGGGAAGGCACTACGATCCGGCGCATGCCCGAAGCCCTGCCCCCCTCCCTCGCCCTCGACCTCGTCCGCGTCACGGAGGCCGGCGCGATCGCCGCCGCCCGCTGGCTCGGCCGCGGCGACAAGAACGCGGCCGACAAGGCCGCCGTGGACGCGATGCGCCAGGCACTCGAGACGTGCCCGATCAGCGGCGTCGTGGTGATCGGAGAAGGTGAGAAGGACGAGGCGCCGATGCTCTACATCGGCGAGGAGGTCGGCAGCGGCGGCCCTGAGGTCGACATCGCCGTCGACCCGCTCGAGGGCACCACGCTGACCGCGAAGGGGCAGCCGAACGCCCTCTCGACGTTCGCGATCGCCCCGCGCGGCACGATGTTCAACCCGGGGCCCGCCGTCTACATGGAGAAGATGGCCGGCGGCCCGGCGATCGCGGACCTGCTCGACCTCGACCGGCCGATCGAGGAGCTGCTCGGCGCGATCGCGGACCGCAAGGCCTGCGCCGTGCGCGACCTCGGCGTCGTCGTGCTCGACCGCGACCGCCACATGGAGATGATCGGGCGCATGCGCGAGGCCGGCGCGCGCGTCCGGCTGATCCCCGACGGCGACGTCGCCGGCAGCCTGATGCCGATCCGCGAGGGCACCGGCATCGACCTCCTGTGGGGCGTCGGCGGCACGCCGGAGGGCGTGCTCTCGGCCGCTGCGATTCGCAGCGTCGGGGGCCGCATCATCGGGCGCCTGTGGCCGCGCACCGACGAGGAGCGCCTCGCGATCGTCGCGGCTGGGCTCGACGTGGAGCGCGTCCTCGACACGGACGACCTCGTGGCGTCCGACGACGCCTACTTCGCCGCCACCGGCGTCTCCGACGGCGACCTCGCGCACGGCGTGCGCTTCGGCGAGCGCAGCGTCGACACCCAGACGATCGTGCTGCGCGGCCGCTGCCGCACGCAGCGCGTGGTGTCGTCGACACTCGACGTCGAGGCGAGTGTGCGCCAGATCCCCGGCTCCGGCTACTAGCCGAGCGCTCGCGCCGACGCGTAGGCGAGCGCGCCGAGCGTCAGGGGCAGGATGACCAGGAGCAGCGCGGCGCGGGCCCGCCCGGACTGTGCGGCGGCGTCCACCTCGACCATCCACGTCGAGAAGGTCGTCATCCCGCCGAGGAGGCCGCCGCCGAGCACGAGCAGTGCGGGGTCGTCGCCCCAGCCGGCCACGAGCCCGAGCAGGGCCGCGCCCGCGACGTTGACGAGCGCCGTCGCGGTCGGCGCCCCACCGGGCAGGCGCCGCTCCCCCGCCTCCGTCAGGACGACACGCAGGACCGCGCCGACGCCGCCGAGCGGGATCGCGAGGAGCAGCCAGCCGCTCACCGGACCGCCCTCCCGAGCCGACGGCCGAGGGCAGCCAGGGGCAGGCCGAGGCAGACGGTCGCGGCGAGGTACAGGGCCGCTCCCTTCCACGAGCCGTCCCGCATGAGCTCGACGGCCTCGAGCTGGAGCGCGCTGAAGGTCGTCAGCGCGCCGCACAGGCCGGGCCCGAGCGCGGACCACAGGCCCCCGCGCAGGCGCCGCGCGTCGACGAGCCGCTCGAACAGGAACCCGAGCACGAGCGCGCCGACGAGGTTGACGGCGAGCGTCGCCCACGGCGGCGCCAGCGCGGCGTCGACGCCGAGGCGCAGCGCCGTGCCGGCCATGCCGCCGACGAGGACGAGCACGAGCGCGTGGCGTCCGGGAGCCGCGTCGGCTGCGTCGCGGATCGCGCTCACCGGCCGTCAGGGAGTCAACGCCGCTGCGCGCCGGTCGCAGGCGCGCGTGACGTCGTAGTCGGCGTCCGACACCGGGTCGAGGCGGAGCATCCGTCCGAGCGCGAGCGCCTCGCGGCCGGGCTCGTCCTCATGCAGGACGGCGAGCACGGCGCGCAAGGTCGCGGCGAGCGCCTCATCCCCCCCGACGAGCACGACGGGCGGCGCGGGCGACGGGCCATACGCGGCGAGCTCCGGCAGGGCGGCGAGGCGCGCGTCGAGGGCGCGCTCGCCGGCGAGCAGCATCGAGTCGATCGGAGCGGCGTCGGCCTCCTCCGCCAGCAGGAGGTCGAGCGAGGCGCGGTGCGCGCCGGTCACGACGACCTCGTCGAAGCGCTCCAGCGGCAGCCCGCTGCCGACGGCCAGCACCCAGCCCGACATCGAGTCGTGGCCGTTGATCGCGAGCGTGGCCCCGCGGAGGGCGTCGAGCGGCGTGCCGGCGAGGCCGGGCCGGGCCAGCAGCACGCTGCGGTAGCGCGCGCCCGCGGCGGGGTCGAGGGCCGAGACCGGCGCCGCGAGCGGCTCGACCGCGCGACCGCGGTCGCGCAGGCGCGTGTACGGGAGCCCGCACAGGTAGAGCAGAGCCGGTTCGCCCGCGGCGATCGCGTCGAGCTCGTCGAGGCCGCAGGCCTGCGTCGCGTCGAGCTCGACGCCGGTGCGGCGCGCGAGCTCGGCGGTCACCGCGGCCTGGTACGGCAGGAGCGCATCGCCGAGGAAGGCGTGCGACCGCACGGGTGCCTAGCGGCGGCCGCGGCGCGCGCTGCGGCGGCGCAGGGCCTTGCGGACGCGGTGGGCCTTCGGGGCGGGGCGGCGCTTCTTCACAGGGTCTCCTTCGCTCGGGACGCGAGCAGGGTAGCGGCGCTCAGCCGATCAGGCCGCGGGCGGCGAGCTCGGCGCGCACGACCTCGCGCTCGGCGTCGGTGGCGGCCACGAGCGGTAGCCGCAGGCCGCCGGTCGAGAAGCCGAGCAGCTCCATCGCCGTCTTGACGGGGATCGGGTTGACCGCCACGGACAGCGCCTCGTAGAGCGACTGCAGCCCGTCGTCGATGCGCCGCGCCTCGGACGCGTCGCCGGCGTCGGCGGCGGCCTGGATGGCGGTCATCTCGACGCCCGCGACGTGGCTGGCGACGCAGATGCCGCCGACGCCGCCGAGCAGGGCGAACGGCAGCACGAGGTCGTCGTTGCCGGCATAGAGCGCGAGGCTGCCGGCCTCCACGACGCGGCGCGCCTCGTCGAGGTCGGTGACGGCCTGCTTGACCGCGACCACCTGGTCGATCCGGGCGAGCCGCTCGAGGTCCTCGGGCGCGAGGTGCAGCACGACGCGCTGCGGGATGTTGTAGAGCACGATCGGCAGGTCGCCGGCCGCATCGGCCATGGCCCGCACGTGCCCCTCGATGCCGGCGATCGGCGGCTTGTTGTAGTACGGCGTCACGCACAGGAAGCCGGCGACGCCGCGGAAGCGCGCAGCCTGTGCGGTCAGGTGCGCGGAGTGCGCGGTGTCGTTCGAGCCCGTGCCGGAGATGACGGGGACGCGATCGCCGACCGCGCCGGCGACGGCCTCGGTCAGGGCCAGCTTCTCCTCGTCGGTGAGGGTCGAGGCCTCGCCGGTCGTGCCGTGGACGACGAGCCCCTCGGAGCCGTGCGCGATCAGGTGCTCGGCGAGGCGCACGGCCTCGTCGAGGTCGATTGAGCCGTCCTCCGAGAACGGCGTGATCATCGCGGTCAGTATCCGGCCGAACGGCGCGCCCATCTTGGTCCCTTCCTCGGGGTGCGCGGCAGCATAGCCGCGCCCGTCGCGCGGCGTCCGCGCTCAGTCGAGCACGAGCTCGAGCCCGACGTGCAGGCCCGGCCCGAGCGCGCCGACGCGGCGCGCGGCGATCAGGGCGCCCGGAACGAACGCTTCCAGGCCGGTCGTGACGTTGCGGATCTCGAGGGTCTGCGCCGGCGCGCCGAAGACGACGCTCTGGTTGGCGACGACGCCGGGCAGGCGCAGGCTCGAGATCGGCGGCCGCCGCCCCGACGCCTCCTCGAGGAGGTCGGCGGTGCGCTTCGCGGTGCCGCTCGGCGCGTCGACCTTGTTGACGTGGTGCTCCTCGACGATCACGGCGTCGGGCAGGACCCGCGCGGCCTCGGCCGCGAGCCGCATCATCAGGACCGCGGTGATGGCGAAGTTCGGGCAGGACAGGACCGGCACGCCGGCCGCGCGGGCCGCGGCGTCGACACGGCCGCAGGCGTCTGCGTCCATGCCCGTCGTGCCGAGCACCATCGGCACGCCCGCCGCGATCGCAGCCACGCAGTGCGGCTCGGCGGCGTCAGGGCGCGTGACGTCGACCACGACGTCCGCCCCGGTCGCCGCGATCGCCTCGGCCAGCGTCGGGAACCCGTCGCCGTTGCCGAGCGAGCGGGCGACGCGCCCGGCGAGGACGAGGTCGTCGGCCGCGGCCACGGCTGCGCAGATCGGCGCGCCGAGTCGGCCCGTCGCGCCGCTGACGAGGACGCGCGTCACGCAGCGCCCCCGATCGGCTCGCGGAACGCGTCGAGGGCGCGCTCGAAGGCGGCCTCGTCGGGCCCGATGCCGGCCACGCAGAGGGCGTCGGGCGCGAACAGCTCCGAGGCCAGGTCGCGCACGTCGTCCTCGCCGACGAGGTCGATGCGCCGCGCGACCTCGTCGTCCGACATCAGCGGCACGTCCGAGACGAGGTGCCGACCGAGTCGGCCCATGCGCGCCACGGTGCTGTCCATGGTCAGGAGCAGGCGCGCCTTGAGGTTGTCCTTCGCGCGCGCCACCTCGCCGTCGCGGAAGCGCGCGTCCGCGAGGTCGCGGATCTCCGCCGAGGCGACGGCGAGCGCCTCGGCCAGGTTCTCGGTGCGGGTCCCGAGTGCGAGCCCGACCTGCCCCGTCTCCTGGTAGTAGGCGACGTAGGAGTAGACGCTGTAGACGAGGCCGCGCTGCTCGCGGATCTCCTGCCACAGCCGCGACGAGGCGCCGCCGCCGAGGATCTGGTCGAGAACGGCGAGGGCGAAGCGCCGCTCGTCGGTGCGGCCGATGCCGCGCCCGCCCATCGCGATGTGCGTCTGCTCGAGGTCGCGCTCCACGAAGGCGCAGGCGCCGCCCGCCGCCTCGGCCACGGGACGCGCCCCGCCGCCACCGGGCGCGAGCCCGTCGAAGGCCTCTGCGGCGAGCGCCACGAGGCGCGCGTGCTCGAGCGGGCCGGCCGCGGCGACCACGACCTGGTCGCCGGCGTAGTGGCGCGCATGATGGGTGCGCAGCGCCCGCTCGTCGAGCGCGCCGACGGTGTCGGCGCTGCCGGCGATCGGGCGTCCGATCGCCTGGTCGGGGAAGAGGGTCTCGCCGAGGACGTCGTGAACGAGGTCGTCGGGCGTGTCGTCGTAGAGGGCGAGCTCCTCGAGCACCACCTCGCGCTCGGCCTCGACGTCCCGGAATCCGGGCTGGGCCACCATCGAGCCCATGATGTCGAGCGCGAGCGGCACATGCTCGGACAGGACGCGCGCGTGCAGGTCCGTCTCCTCGCGCGACGTCGAGGCCTGCAGGTCCGAGCCGAAGCGGTCGAACGCCTCGGCGATCGCCATCGCGTCGTGCCGCTCCGTGCCGCGGAAGAGCAGGTGCTCGAGCAGGTGCGAGACGCCCGCCACGGGCGCCTCCTCGTCGCGTGAGCCGACGCGCACCCACGCGCCGAGCGCGACGCCGTGGACGTCGGGGCGGAGCTCGCTCGCGACCCGAAGGCCGCTCGCGAGCTCCGTCACCTCGACGCCGGGGCGCATGACGCCCCCGTTACTCCGCGCGCCGCCGGCGGCCCCGGTCGCGGCCGCCGCGCTCACCGCGCTCGCCGCCGCCGCCATCGCCGCCGCCGTTCGGGTACTGCTCCTTGTAGCGGTCGCCGATCGTCTCCGGGGACACCTCCGCCCCGTCCTCGATCTTGGCCACCAGCTTGAGGCCAATGCGCCCGCGGTCGGTGTCGACCTCGGTCACCTCGACGTTGACGATGTCGCCGCGGTCGAGGACCTGGTCGGCCGACGAGATGCGCGTGCCGGGCGCGATGCGCGACACGTGCAGCAGGCCGTCGGTGCCCTTGCGCAGCTCGACGAACGCCCCGAAATCGGCCGTCTTGACGACGCGCCGCTCGGTGAAGACGTCCCCGACCTGCACGGGCCGCATCATCTGCTCGATCTGGTCCTTGGCGGCACCCGCCTCGGGGCCGACGCCGTAGATGCGGACCGAGCCGTCCTCCTCGACGTCGATCTGGACGCCGAACTCCTCCTGCAGGCCGCGGATCGTCTCGCCGCCCTTGCCGATCAGGAGGCCGATCTGCTCCGGCAGGATCTGCGTCTGCAGGACCTGCGGGGCGTGCTCGGAGAGCCGCTCGCGCGGCGCCGACAGGGCGGTGCCCATGGTGCCGAGGATGCTCAGACGAGCCGCCTTGGCGCGATCGAGGGCGTCCTTCAGGAGCTCGCGGGTGACGCCCGTGATCTTGATGTCCATCTGCAGGGCCGTGATGCCCTCCGCCGTGCCCGCGACCTTGAAGTCCATGTCGCCGAGATGGTCCTCGGCGCCCTGGATGTCGGTCAGGATGACGAGCGAGTCGCCCTCCTTGATCAGGCCCATCGCGATGCCAGCGACGGGGGCCTTGATCGGCACGCCGGCGTCCATCAGCGCCAGTGTCGAGCCGCAGACGGACGCCATCGAGGACGACCCGTTCGACTCGAGGATCTCCGAGACGGCGCGCATCGTGTACGCGAACTCGTCCGCGGCCGGGACGACGGGGACCAGGGCCCGCTCGGCGAGCGCGCCGTGGCCGATGTCGCGTCGCTTCGGGCTGCGCATGAAGCCGGTCTCGCCCACCGAGAACGGCGGGAAGTTGTAGTGGTGGATGTAGCGCTTGGTCGTCTCCAG
>JAURLF010000005.1 GCA_030831375.1 Gaiellales bacterium
CGGCGGCGATGCCGCGCTCCCGCTCCTGGGACAGCTCCTCGACGAGCTGGCGCTGCTGCTCCGCCGCCGTGGCGCGGGCGCCCTCGAGGATCTCGGCGGCCTCGCGCCGAGCGGCGGCCAGCTGCTGCTTGTACTCGTCGAGCAGCCGCTCGGCCTCCTCGCGGGCGTCCTCGGCGGACTGGAGGTTCTGGCGCACGGCCTCCCGGCGCTCGTCGAGCAGGGCCGCGATGCGGCCGAACGCGTACTTGCGCAGGATCACGAGCACGATCAGGAACGTGACCAGCGTCCACAGGCTGAGGCCGAGCTCGGGCTGGATCAGCCCGGCGCCACCCGTCTCTGCGAGGATCGTCGACGTCATCGGATCAGGCGATGAAGAAGGCGACGAAGCTCATCAGGAGGGCGTAGAACGTGATCGCCTCCGTCAGGGCGAGGCCGAGGAACATCATGCCCTGCAGGTCGCTGCGCATCTCCGGCTGGCGGGAGACGCCCTCAATCGTCTTGCCGATGAGGTAGCCCACGCCCACGCCGGGGCCGATCGCGCCGAAGCCGGTGCCGAGGCCGAGCGCGAGCGCCTTCGCGGCGTCGACGAGCCCCTGGTCGGTGAGTGCCATGTGTCCGAGATCCTCCTGGGTAGGTTGGTCGCTTAGTGGTGCGGCTCGATCGCCGAGCCGATGTAGATGCCCGAAAGCATTGCGAAGATGTAGGCCTGGAGCGACGCCACGAGGCCCCACTCGAAGATCCAGAAGACGACCGCGATCGGGATCGCAATCGGCGCCACGAAGAGCTTGCCGAGCAGGATCACGAACCCGATGCACATGATGATCAGGAGGTGGCCGGCGAGCATGTTGGCGAACAGCCGGACGCTCAGCGAGATGATGCGCAGCAGCTGCGAGAGCACCTCGAGCACGATCAGGAACGGCTTCAGGGCCGGCGGGCTCGGCGGCACCCAGCTCTTCAGGTAGGGCCAGACGCCGTTGGCGCGGGCGCCCTCGAAGTGGGAGATCGCGATCGTCATCAGCGCCAGGGTCAGCGTGACCGACAGGTTCGAGGTGGCCGCGTACAGGGTCAGGCCGGGGATCGACCCGTAGAGCGGGTTGTGCGTGTCGAGCGGCAGCGGGATGAAGCTGATCATGTTCAGCGTCCAGATGAACACGAACAGGCTCGCCACGTACGGGAACCAGCGGGCGAAGGCGGCCTTCGGCAGCGTGGCCTGGCCGATGTTCGACTCGGAGAAGGTGTAGAGCAGCTCGACCACGGTCTGCGTGCGGCCCGGCTGGGCGCGCAGGCCGCCGCGCACGATCCACAGCGTCAGGATGATCGTGATGGCGAGGCCGAGCCAGAGGTAGACGACGAGCTTCGAGATGCCGATCGTCAGCGGGCCGAGCGCGAACGAGGCCCAGTACTCGTTGAGGAACTCGTCGACGGGCTTGAACTCGCCGCCCTCGGCGAGCGCCGCCGCGGGCATCAGCAGCGCGCCGGCGAGGGCCAGCGCGACGAGGGCGAGGCGGCGGCTCACGCGGCTCCTCCGGCGGTCGCCGCGTCGGCTCCGGCGTCCTTCAGGAGGACGTGGCTGATCCCGCGGGCGACCATGTCCACGGTAAAGTAGACGAGGAAGGCGGCGGCGGCGGCGACTCCGAGCTGGCGGTCGTACGTCCAGGCGATGATGAACAGCGCGCCGAAGGTCAGCCAGGCGCGCGAGAGCAGCGACACGCCGACGATCCCGACCTGCAGGACCTGGCTGCGGCCCCGCGCGAAGAGCTCCGCGCCGAAGGCGACCGCCATGTTGGCCACCAGCAGCCCGGCCGACAGCGCCCACGCCTCGAGCGGCCAGCCGGCGGCCCAGAAGACGGGCAGCGCGACGAGGCACGGGACGATCGCCGCGAAGCGCAGGGCGAGCGCGAGCCGGAAGCGGGTCGGGGTCATCGTCATCGGGTCTTGAAGTAGCGCAGGTACAGGAGGTAGAAGCCGAGCACGAGCCCGATCGTCGCCCCGACCATGATGCCCGGGGCGAGCCGATCGATGAGGAGGCCGACGGCGGTGCCGATGACCCCCCCGAGCACGATCCCGGCGATCACGTACATCCCCGCGGCGAGCCCGGAGGCGTCGGGGCCCCCGCCCTGTCCCGTCGTGGTGATCGTGATCTCCTGGTGTCCTGCTCGGCCCGTTCCCGGGCGATCGGAAACCTAGCAGGACCGGCGCCCGGCGGCGGGCCCGGAGCCGGGCGCCGTCAGGAGCGCCCGCGGGCGAAGGGCCGCGGCACGGGGTCGTCGCCGTCGGCCGCGCCGCCGCGGGCCAGCCCGAGACGGCGCAGGTGGCGGTACTTGACGATCTCGAGCGCGGTCGCCACGTACCAGCTGACGAGCAGCGCGCCGACCCCGAACAGGGTCAGGCCCAGCGTGGGCCAGAGGTTCCAGTCGCCGTCGGTCCGGTACGGGAACAGGCGCACGGCGAGCGCGAAGGCGGCGAGCACCCCCGACCAGGCGTAGAGCAGGAGGCAGGCCTGCCGCTGCGAGTAGCCGACGCGTAGGAGCCGGTGGTGGAAGTGGCTGCGGTCCGCGCTGGCGATCGAGCGGCCGGCCCGGACCCGCTTGACGATCACGAACGAGGTGTCGAGGATCGGCACGAGCAGCACCACGAGCGGGAAGACCAGCGCGAGGGCGGCGGCCGTCTTCATCACGCCCTGGATCGACACGCAGGCCAGGAGGAACCCGATCAGCAGCGCCCCCGAGTCGCCCATGAAGACGCGCGCCGGGTTGAAGTTCCACGGCAGGAAGCCGAGGCAGGCCCCGCAGATCGCGGCGGCGAGGACGCCCGCGGAGATGCGGCCGAGGGACAGCGCGAGGATGGCGAAGGTGAGCGCGCTGATCGCGCAGACCCCGGCGGCGAGACCGTCCATCCCGTCGGCGAGGTTGACGACGTTGGCGACGGCGACGATGAAGACGACCGTCAAGGGGTAGGCGAGCCAGCCGAACGCGACGGCGCTCGGCTCGACGAACGGGATCGTGATCCCGTCGATCGTCATGCCGCCGGCGACGGGGATGGCGGCGCAGGCGATCTGCCCGGCGAGCTTGACGAGCGGCGGCAGCCCGAAGCGGTCGTCGACCGCCCCGAGCAGGCAGATCAGCACGGCCCCGAGCAGGATCAGCCGGTAGCGCTCGTCGACGTCGAGGTTGGGCAGCACGGCGGCGACGATGCCGAGCAGGATCGCGACGCCGCCGAGCAGCGGGATCGGGCGGTCGTGGATGCGCCGCCCGCCCGGCCGGTCCACCACTCCCAGACGCCAGGCCACCCGCATCATCACGGGCGTCAGCGCCGCGGTCACGACGACGGCGATGACGAGCGCGTAGAGGGCCGACGGCGAGACGTCGAGCCGGGTCAGGGTATCGGCCACCGGGCCTCAGGCTACCCCGCGCGCGGGACGCGCCCGCGCACGGCGCCTAGCCCGCGTGGTTCGAGCCGAACCCGCGCATCCCGGCGTAGAGCGGCCGGCGGGCGAGGATCGCGTCGACCTCGCCGCGCAGCCGGTCGAGGTCGGCCGCCTCGGAGACGCTGGCGGCGATGATCCGCCCGACCTCGGCGAAGTCGGCCTCGTCGAGGCCGCGCATCGTCGCCGCGGGGGTGCCGATGCGGACGCCGCTGGTCTCCATCGCGGGCCGCGGGTCGAACGGGATCGAGTTGCGGTTGACCGTGATGTGGATCGAGTGCAGCCGGTCCTCGGCCTGCTTGCCGGAGAACGCGCTGTCCTGCAGGTCGAGCAGGACGAGGTGCGTGTCGGTGCCGCCGGAGACGAGCTTCTGGCCGCCGGCGAGCAGGCCCTCGGCGAGGGCCTGCGCGTTCAGGCGCACCTGGCGCTGGTAGTCCCGGAAGGCGGGCGTCTGCGCGATGCCGAAGGCGACGGCCTTGCCGGCCACGCCGTGGCAGAGCGGCCCGCCCTGCAGGCCCGGGAAGAGCCCCGAGTCGACCTTCTTCGCCCACTCCTCGGTGCAGAGGATGAAGCCGGCGCGGGGCCCGGCCAGCGACTTGTGCACCGTCGAGGTGACGACGTCGGCGTGCGGGACGGGGCTCGGATGCTCGCCGGCGGCGACGAGGCCGGAGATGTGCGCCATGTCGACCATGAAGCGCGCGCCGACCTCGTCGGCAATCGCGCGGAAGGCGGCGAAGTCGAGCGTGCGCGGGTAGGCGCTGGCGCCCGTGACGATCAGGGCCGGCCGGTGCTCGTGCGCCTGGCGGGCGACGTCCTCCATGTCGATCGTGCCCGTCTCCGGCGAGACGCCGTAGTGCACGAAGTCGTAGTACTTGCTCGACGAGTTGACGGGATGGCCGTGCGTCAGGTGCCCGCCGTGGTCGAGGCGCAGGGCGAGCACGGTGTCGCCGGGCTGGAGCAGCGCCAGGTAGGCGGCCATGTTGGCCTGGGCTCCCGCGTGCGGCTGCACGTTGGCGTGGTCGGCGCCGTAGAGGGCCTTGGCGCGCTCGATCGCGAGCGTCTCGATCTCGTCGACGACGTCGCAGCCGCCGTAGTAGCGCTTGCCGGGGTAGCCCTCGGCGTACTTGTTGGTGGCGACGGAGCCGACGGCCTCCATCACGGCCGGCCAGGTGAAGTTCTCCGAGGCGATCAGCTCGAGCTCGTCGCGCTGGCGGTCCAGCTCGGCGTCGAGCAGGCGCGCGATCTCGGGGTCGACGGTCTCGAGGCCGGCGGTGCGCAGGGTCTCGATGGAGTTCTCGGTGGTGGCCATGGCCGGCAGTCTAGGGCCGCCCCGGGCGCGGCACCATTCGCACCCGTCGGCGGTCCGTTCGGCCGCGGCCTATGGGAGCCGCGCGGACAGGACGCGCTCGACGCCGGCCAGGTCGCGGTGGCGCTCGACGTCGACGAGGCCGGCGTCGGCGAGCAGCCCCGCGACGGCGCCCGCCTGCTCGTCGGAGACCTCGAGCACGATCGCGCCGCGCAGTCCGAGCCGGCTCGGCGCCTGCGCGATCAGGCGCCGGTGCAGGTCCATCCCGTCGGGGCCGCCCCACAGCGCGAGGTGCGGCTCGTGGCGGACGACGCCGGGCTCGGTGCGCGGATCGCCGTCCGGCACGTACGGCAGGTTGGCGGCGATCACGGCGAACGGCCCGTCGACGCCGTCGAGCAGGTCGGCGCGGGCCAGCGCGACGTCGAGGCCGAGCCGCTCGGCGTTCGCGCGCGCCAGGGCGAGCGCGTCGTCGGACACGTCGACGGCGAGCACGTCCGCGTCGGGCCGCTCGTGCTTGACGGACAGCGCGATCGGCCCGGCGCCCGTGCCGACGTCGACGAGCCGCCCGCCGCGGGGCAGGAGCGCGAGCGCGACCTCGACCAGGGTCTCGGTCTCGGGGCGCGGCATCAGGGCGCGCGCGTCCGTCTGCAGGGTCAGCCGCCGGAAGCCGGTCTCGCCGACGATGTAGGCGACCGGCTCGAGGTCGGCGCGGCGGCGCAGGAGCGGCCGGATCGCGGCCAGCTCGTCCTCCGTCAGCGGCCGGTCGTGGTGCAGGTAGAGGTCGAGCCGCGGCATGCCGAGCGCGTGGCCGACGAGCAGCTCGGCGTCGAGCCGCGCGGTCGGGCTGCCCTTGGCCTCGAGGTACGCGCTGGACAGCGCGACGACGTCCTTGACGGTGCGGATCCCGCCGGGGATCGCCTCAGCCATCGGCCCCGGCCGCGGCGGCCTCGAGCTGGGCGCGGTTCCAGTCGTCGCGCAGCGCCTCGGTGAACGGCTCGAGCTGCCCGAGCAGGACCTGCTCGAGGTCGTGCGTCGTGAACTTGATGCGGTGGTCCGTGACGCGGCTCTGCGGGAAGTTGTACGTGCGGATCTTCTCGGAGCGGGCGCCCGTGCCGATCTGGGAGGCGCGCGCGGCGCCGCGCTCGGCGTCGAGCCGCTCGCGCTCGGCCTCGTAGAGGCGGGCGCGCAGGATCTTCATGGCGCGCTCGCGGTTCTGCAGCTGCGAGCGCTCGTCCTGGCAGGCGACGACGACGCCCGTCGGCAGGTGCGTGATGCGGACCGCGGAGTCGGTCGTGTTGACGGACTGCCCGCCCGGGCCGGTCGAGCGGTAGACGTCGATCTTGAGGTCCTTCTGGTCGACCGTGATCTCGACCTCCTCCGCCTCCGGCAGCACGGCGACGGTGGCGGTCGAGGTGTGGATGCGCCCCTGCGCCTCGGTCGCGGGCACGCGCTGCACGCGGTGCACGCCCGACTCCCACTTGAAGGCGGAGTAGGCGCCGTCGCCGGTGATCTCGAAGGAGATGTCGCGCAGGCCGCCCGCGTCGGAGGGGTCCGAGCTGAGCGCCTGGTGCTTGAAGCCGAGCCGGTCGGCGTAGCCCGTCAGCATCCGGTAGAGGTCGGCGGCGAACAGCGCCGCCTCCTCCCCGCCCGTGCCGGCGCGGATCTCGACGATCACGTTGCGCTCGTCGGCGGGGTCGCGCTCGAGCATCGCGATCCGCAGCTCCTCCTCGAGGCCGGGCAGCGCGGCCCGGGCCGCCTCGAGCTCCTCCTCGAGGTAGGCGCGCACGTCGGGGTCGTCCTCGCCCTCGAGCGCCTCCTCGGCCTCGGCCGCCGTCTGCGTCGCCTGCCGCCAGCCGACGGCGAGGGCGTGCGCGTCGGCGAGGCGCCGGTGGCGGCGGCCGACCTCGGCGAGGCGCTGGTGGTCGGCGAGGACGGCGGGGTCGGCGAGCTCGGCCTCCGCCTCGGCGAAGGCGCGCTCGATCTGGGCGACGAGGGGCTCCACGGGCTTCGAAGCCTACGCGCGGCGGGCCGGCGCGCGCCTCAGGCCATCACGTCGACGTCGGCCTCGGCGCGGCGGCGGCGGTTGAGCTCCTCGCGCGCGAGGACCGCGTCGAGGGCGGCGACCGCCACCTCGAGGTGCTCGGCGTCGGCGGGGCGCGTGGTCAGCCGCTGCAGGAGCAGGCCGGGCCAGAGCACGGCGCGCACGAGCGGGTTGGCGCCGTAGCGGCCGGCGAGGCGGATGACCTCGTAGGCGAGGCCGGCGATCACCGGCACGAGCAGGATCCGCGAGGCGATCACGAGCCACAGGTCGGGCCGGCCGACGAAGGCGAAGACGATGATCGCGATCACCATCACCCAGAGCAGGAACGCGGTGCCGCAGCGCAGGTGGATGCGCGAGTGCTGCGCCGCGGCCTCCGCGCTGCGCGGCGCGCCCGCCTCGAGCGCGTTGAGGGCCATGTGCTCGGCGGCGTGGAACTGGAAGACGCGGCGCAGGTCGGGCAGCAGCGACAGGACGAGCAGGTAGCCGATGAAGAGCGCGACGCGGATCAGGCCCTCGAGCAGCACGAACAGGAACGTGTCGTCGATCGGGACGAGGCTCGCGGCGACGCCGGGCACGACCTTGAAGAAGAGGATCGAGAAGACCAGCGCGCCGCCGAGCGCGATCGCGATCTCCTTGCGGCCGAGCTCGCCGTCGGCCTCCCCCGCCTCGGCGCCGTCCGCGGCGTCGCGGTCCGTGGCCGACAGGCGCGCGGCGACGGACAGCGCCTTCATGCCGATCACGAGCGACTCGCCGAGCGCGACGACGCCGCGCACCACGGGCCAGCGCAACAGCGGGCTGCGCAGGCCGATGGAGCGGGCGTCCTCGACGACGGTGGTGATGCGCCCGTCGGGCCGGCGCACGCTGACGGCCCACGCCGACGGCGTGCGCATCATCACGCCCTCGACGACGGCCTGGCCCCCGACGGCGGCGCTCACGCGGGACCGCCCGTCCGGGCTACGCGCCGGCCTTGCCGGACTTCTTGGCGAGGCGCTTGTTGAAGCGCTCGACCCGGCCGCCGACGTCGATCAGCTTCTGGGTGCCGGTGTAGAACGGGTGGCAGGCGGAGCAGATCTCGACCGCGTAGTCGCCGCGCGTCGAGCGCGTTTCGAACGTGTTCCCGCAGGTGCACGTGATCGTCACCACGGGGTAGTCGGGGTGCAGGTCCGCCTTCATCGCGCGGCACCGTAGCAGGGCGCGGCGGGCGCCCGCGCCGGATGCCGCGGCGGGCGTCCGCCGGCCGCGAGCGGCCCGGGACGGCCCGGTCGCCGTGGCCACGATCGCGCGCATCCAGGGCACCCGATTCGGCCGGCCGAGCCCGGGGCTGACGTCCACCACGCGGGAGCAGGTCGAGCGCGACCGCCGGGTCGCGTCCGCGATCCGGGCGCTGCGGCGGTCCGGCGTCGAGGTCGACGGGCCGATCGCATCGACGCGCACGCCCACCGCGACGGTGCCCCGCAGCGCGCGCCCCCGCACGCCCAAAGGTTCGTCTACCATGCCTTTGCGCGCCCCCGCGGCGCACAGGAGCCCCGAGACCGAGGAGAGGAGCGACGGTGGCCGCTAGCCCCAAGAACCGAGAGGAGGTGCGGCGCCGCGCGAAGGCCGACGGCATCGACTTCTTCTTCGCCCAGTTCGTCGACATGCACGGCAAGCCCAGCGCGAAGCTGGTGCCGGCCGAGCGCCTCGACATGCTGTTCGACGACGGCGCCGGCTTCGCCGGCTTCGCCGCCGGCCCGATCGGCCACACCCCCGCCTCGCCCGACATCGCAGCGATGCCCGACCCCGCGTCGTACACGCCGGTGCCGTTCAAGCCGGGCCTGGCCCGCTTCGCGTGCGACATCACGATCGACGGCGAGCCGTACAACTACTGCCCGCGCACGATCCTGAAGAACGCGCTGGCCCGCGCCGAGAAGCTCGGCTACCGGCTCAAGATGGGCATGGAGCTGGAGTTCTTCCTGCTCAAGGAGCGCGACGGCCGGATCGTCCTCGCCGACGACCTCGACACGATGGAGCAGCCCTGTTACGACATCAAGGGCCTGACCCGCTCGTACGACTTCATCTCCCAGCTGTCCCGGAACCTCAACGCGCTCGGCTGGGGCAACTACGCCAACGACCACGAGGACGCCAACGGGCAGTTCGAGCTCAACTTCGAGTACGACGACGCCCTGCGCACCGCCGACAAGGCGATCTTCTTCCGCTACATGGTCCACGCGATGGCGCAGGAGCGGGGCCTGCTGACCACGTTCATGCCGAAGCCCTTCTCGAATCTGACGGGCAACGGCGGCCACCTGCACATCTCGCTGTGGGACAAGACCGGCAAGAGGAACCTGTTCGAGGACCCGAAGGACCCGCGCGGCCTGGGCCTGTCGAAGCTGGCCTACAGCTTCCTCGGCGGCATCATCGATCGCATGGAGGGCCTCACGGCCCTGTTCGCGCCGACGGTCAACTCGTACAAGCGGATGGGCGTCGGCGCCCCCACGTCGGGCGCCACCTGGGCCCCCGCCTACGCGACCTACGGCATGAACAACCGCACGCAGGCGATCCGCATCCCGGCGCCCGGGCGGATCGAGATCCGCGCCGTCGACGGCTCCGCGAACCCGTACCTGGCCGCCGCGTCGCTGCTCGCCGCCGGCGTCGAGGGCATCGCCGCGAAGGCGAACCCGGGCGAGCCGAACCTCGACAACCTGTACGAGCTGACGCCCGACCAGATCCGCCGCAAGCGCATCAAGACGCTGCCGGCGAACCTGCTCGACGCGACGCGCGCCGCCGAGAAGGACAAGGTGCTGCGCGACTGGCTCGGCGAGATGGACGGCCGCCCGTACCTCGACTACTTCGCCGAGGTCAAGAAGGCCGAGTGGCAGGAGTGGCACACGCAGGTCTCCGACTGGGAGCTGCGCCGCTACCTGACCCTGTTCTAGGCCGCATCGGCCCCTCCCCCGCCCACGGGCGGCGGGTCCGCGCACGCGGGTGTGCGGACCCGCCACCCGTGGCTCTCCGTCATGTGCGCCAGTGCCATGACGGCAGACCCGTCCTGCGGTAGCCTTCACGCAGGAGCGCGGCCCTCCGGGGCCCGCCGAGGGGATTCCGCAGAGAAGCCAGGAGGACACGCCGACATGGCAGTAGCAGTGGAGAGCGCGAAGGCCGGACTCGATCCGATGTTCAACCCGGATTGGTTCCTGACCGACGAGCAGCGGGCGCTGCGCGAGCAGCTGATCGAGATCTGCGAGAAGGAGATCCGGCCGCACGCCGCCGAGAACGACGCCAATC
>JAURLF010000048.1 GCA_030831375.1 Gaiellales bacterium
GCTCGGCGCGCGCCTCGATGCCTGCGGCGTCGGAGCCCGCGTTGCGCTCCGTGACCGCGTAGGCGTCGGCGCGCTCGCCGGCGAGGGTGGGCTTGAGGTAGGTCTCGATCTGCTCCGGCGTGCCGAGCGCGAGGACGTTGTAGGCCCCGCCCATCAGCCACCAGAGGCCGTTGGTGACGCGCCCGAGCTCCTCGTGCACGATCACGTGCTCCATCATCGACCAGCCCTGCCCGCCATGTTCGGGGGCGTGGTTGCCGCCCACGAGGCGCAGCTCGCGCGCGAGCCGCCGGATCTCCGCCCGCACGTCGTCGGGCACGCGGCCGCCGGCCAGCTCCGCCGCGGTCTCGTACGGCATGAGCGCATCGGCGAAGGCCCGCGCGCGGGCGCGCAGATCCGCCTGGTCCGGCGTCAGCCCGAAGTCCATCAGGACCTCTCGGACAGCACGATCAGCGCGTCGAGAGCGACGCCCTCGCCGTCCTTGACCACCAGCGGGTTGACGTCGACCTCTGAGATCCGCGGGTGGTCGTGAGCGGCGCGCCCGATCGCGACCAGCGCATCGGCGACGACGCGGATCTCGTCGTCCGAGAGCCGGTGGGCGAGCGGCCCGACGTCGCGGACGAGCCGCTCCGCGTCGCCCGGCCCGATCGGGGCGAGCGCGGCGCGGGCGGTGTCGCCGACCGCCTCTGCCCAGGAGCCGCCCACGCCGACGACGACGACGGGGCCGAACTGGGGGTCGCGGACGAGGCCGCAGAGGACCTCCGCCCCGCCCCGGATCTCCTCGCAGACGAGCACCGGCCCGCCGATCCGCTCAGCCGCCGCGGCGGCGCGATCGGGGTCGGTGCAGCCGAGGATGACTCCGCCGTGCTTCTCCTTGTGGGCGGGGCCATCGGCCTTGACCACGACGGTGGCGGCGATCTCGGCGGCGGCGGCGCGTGCCTCGTCGGGTCCGGCCGCGCGGATCTCGCGCGGGGCCCGCAGGCCGTATCGCACCAGCACCGCCTTGGCGTCCGCTTCTGCGAGATGCCCGGCGTCCCGGTCCAGCTCGGGCGCGTCGAGGGGGGCGACGGCGGGCGGAGACTCCGGACGGCGCGGGGCCCACTGCGCCGCGCGCGCGATCGCGCGCATGCCCAGGCCGGCGCCGATCAGGACGGGCACCCCGCCCCGGGCCGCCTCGAGGACGCAGTCGTCGGCCGGGTCCGAGACGGCCGTGGAGAGCACAGCGCAGAAGGCGTCGCTGGCGAGCGCCGCGTCGGCCATCGCGCGGCATGCGTCGACGGCGTTGTCGCGCTCGCCGTTCAGGAAGCGCCACGACTGGTCGATGTTGATGATCACGTTGTCGACCTCGGGATGGGTCGCGCAGCGCATCGTGAGGTCGGGCACGATCACCTCTGGCTCGGCGAAGGCCCAGTAGTCGATCGGGTTGTGGACGCCGTGGAACGGGAAGGTCGCGTCGATGTCACGCGCGAGCGACTCGGGCAGCGGCGTCAACGGCATCCCGGCGGCGTCGGCGAGGTCCGCGACGAGCTCCGCCTCGCCACCGGAATTCGTCAGCAGCACGGTGCGGGTGCCCTGCGGCCGGCGCGATGCGCCGAGCACCTCGAGCTGCTCGAGCCAGTCGCCGTAGTCGTCGACCCGGATCGCCCCGTAGGAGCGGCAGAGCGCGTCGAAGGCCCGGTCGGACCCGACGATCGCGCCCGTGTGGGCCATCGCGTTGCGGGCGGCGACCTCGCTGCGCCCGACCTTCATGACGACCACGGGCTTCTCCGCCTCGGCGGCGCGCTCGAGGGCGGCACGGAAGGCGGCGGGGCGCCGGACGGCCTCGAGGAACAGGCCGATCGCGCGCGTGCCCTCGTCGGCGGCGTGGAACGCGAGCCAGTCGGACGCGTCACGGCTCGTCTCGGCGCCGATCGAGACCACGCTGCGGAAGCCGACGCGCGGGCCGAGCGCGAGCACTGCCTCGCCGATCGAGCCTGAGCCCACGATCGCGGCCACCGCTCCCGGCCGGAAGCCCGGGCAGACGGTGCCGATCCAGCCGGACGGGCGCTCCGGCACGGCGAACCCCATGCAGTTGATGCCGACGCAGACGGCGTCGGCGGCGACGAGCAGCTCGCGGACGCGCTCCCGGGCCTGATCGCCCTCCTCGCCGGCCGCCTCCGCACCGAGGCCCGGGATCACGAAGGCCCGGTGCCCGGCGGCGATCGCCTCCTCGAGCGCCGGGACGATCGTGCGCGCGCCGAGGCCGATCGCCACCACGTCGGGCCGCCACGGCAGGTCCGCGATCGACGCCACGCAGGGGGCGCCGCCGGCGGTCTCGCGCGTCGGGTGCACGCCGACGACCTCGCCGCCGTGCGCGGTCAGGTTCTCGATCAGCGTGTAACCGAGGCCGCGATCCGAGGCCCCGACGACGGCGGCGCGGCGGACGTCGAGGAGCGGGGCGAAGTCAGTGCGCAGAGCGTCGGTCATGGCGTTCTCAGCATCTCCTCGATCTGGCTTGAGCGGGCCTCGTCCTCCGGCGCGAGCCGCAGGACGCCCGGGGCGAGACGGTACTGGTCGCGCAGGATCCCCGCGAGGATTCCCCGCTCCGCCTCCGCGACCCCGGCGGCGCGTCCGCGCTCGACGAGCGCCGTCAGAGCCGCGAGGTACGCGAGCCAGGCCGCGGCGTCGCCCGTGCGGATCAGCGCGCGGATGCGCTCCTCGCCGAGATCACCCTCCGGCTCCCCGAGGGCGCCGACGATACGGTCGACGAGGATCGGCCCGAAGCGCTCGACCTCGGGCGTCAGGCCGAGCCAGTCGTGACGGCCGTGCCTAGGGCCCGTCATCGATGCCGGGCACCGCCTCGCGCAGGAGGTCGTGGAAGTGGCCGACGGCGTTCTCGTTGTCGTTGAGGACGCCGCGCGTGTACGTCAGCGACTCGAGACCGGCCTGGACGCCGTCGCAGAGCTCGACGTCCTCGTCCATCACCTCGGAGTTGATCAGCCCGTTGAGGCGCCGCGCAATGCGGTCGCGGGCGCCCTCCGACGGCGACCGGAAGACCATGGACATGGTCCGGGTGCGGCGCACGCCGTCGGGGTGCAGCTGCCAGATGTCGATCGAGTCCGGGTAGATGTCGATGAACTGGGCCGGCCACAGGTGGACGTAGGTCCACTGCCCGGCGAGCTCCGGCGGGAACTCCGGCATCGGCCGCTGCAGGCGCTGGTAGAGGCGCTCGATGAGGTCGCGCGACGGGTTGTCGCGCAGCGGGCCGTCGATCCAGGCGGCGCGGCGATGCAGGGTCGCGCGGTACCTAGGGTAGTCGAGCAGGCGCAGGAGCCCCGGATGGCCGACGGGGACGTGGTACCCCTCCAGGTAGTTGTCGGCGAGGGTCTTCCAGTTGTGCTCGTAGCTGTGCCAGGTGCGTGCGACCCGCGGCTCGGGAACGAGGTCGAGCGCGGCCTTCGCGCTGCGCGCCCGCAGGGCATCCGGCAGGCCACGCAATACCTCGCGCGGCTGCACGTCGCGCTCCGTGACCGGTACGAGCCGCTCGATGCCGAGTCCCTCGAGCCGCTCGGCGACGTCGCCGAACCAGTCGCGCAGGGGCTCCGCCTCGGGGTCCATGTTGACGAAGACGAGGCCGCCGAGCGTGTCGACCCGGAACTCCGGCAGCCGCACCTGGTCGCGGTCGAAGTCCTCCCCGAAGCCGCGTCCCTCCGGCATCGCCGCGAGCGTGCCGTCGAGCCGGTACGTCCATCCGTGGTACGGGCAGCGCAGCACCTTGCCGCACGATCCGCTGCCGCTGGCGAGCTGCGCCGCGCGGTGGCGGCAGACGTTGGAGAAGGCGCGCAGCGCGCCGTGCTCGTCGCGCACGACGACGACCGGCTCGCCCGCGATCGAGCCCGCGGCGTAATCGCCGGGCTCGCGTACCTCCGAGACGTGCGCGACCACCACCCACGCGCGCGCGAAGACCTCGCGGCGCTCGCGCTCGAGGAGTTCCGGGTCGGAGTACGCGCGGGCGTGCAGGGTCAGGGGCGCACCGCCCGCACGCGTCGCGCGCTGACGACGGCGTGTGGCGCTCACGCGCCGAGCTCCTCGGCGATGACCCGGTCGAGCAGCCGCTGCGCCTCGGCGCGCGGCACGGACCCGATCAGGACCTGCTCGCCGATCCCGTCGACGAAGGCGGTCAGCCGCAGCGCGGACTCCGCCGCGTCGAGCGAGCGGTCGACGCGACCGGCGGCCTGCGCATCGCCGATCTCCTCGGCGACCATGCCGATCCATCGCAGCGAGCGCTCGACGACGGCGTCGCGGAGGTCGTCGTTGAAGATCGCCAGGCGCTGCAGCTCGCCCCACAGGATCCAGCCGTCGCGGATGCCCGGGTCATCGGAGAGCTGCTCGGCGAGCAGCAGCCGGATGCGCTCGAGCGGATCGACCACGCCGGCGAGCCGCGCTTCCGCCGTCTCGGTGGCGCGCTGGTCCTGCAGGACGAAGGCCTGGCGGATGAGCTCCTCGCGCGTCGCGAAGTGGTAGTGCAGGAGCGCGCTGGAGACCCCGGCCTCCTGGGCGACGGCGGCCATCCGCAGGCCGTCGACGCCGTCGCGCGCGATCACGCGGCAGACGGCCAGCAGAATCGCGACCCGCCGATCGACGGCCGCCTCGGGTCCCCCTTCGCTGACTGCGCGGTCAGGCACGGCTCCATGGTACCCGATTGAGCCGGAGCGCGTGGGAAGCCTAGGAGACATCGGCGAGGGCGCGGGCGTACGCCGGATCCGCGGGCCGCAGCCACGTGGCCAGCCGGTAGCTGCCGCGCGCCCCGGCGATGTCACCGATCCCCTGCCGCGCGCGGCCCTGCAGGTAGTAGGCGTAGTGATCGTTCGGCGCCGCCTCGACGGCGGCCTCCGCCTCCGGCAGCGCGTCGCCGAAACGGCGCGCGCGCAGGTACGCGAGCGCGAGGAGCTCGCGGATCGATCCGCTCGCGGGCGAGCGGTCGCGGGCCGCCTCGAGCGGTGGTATCGCCGCGAGGTACTCGCCGGCGGCGAGGTGGCGCCGCCCCTCCACGTAGAGGTCGTAGACGCCCGCTTCCATGCCCCGAGTCTACGCCGTGCGCCGGCCCGGCCGGCGCGGCGGCCGCAGCGCGCCGCGCAGCCGCTCGCGGCGGCCGAGGCGCCCGCGCATGAGGCCGACGAGGACCCGCGTCTCCCGTCGCGCCTCCCGCAGCGCCAGGCGCGCCTCATCGGGCGGGGCGTAGCGCGCCCGCTCGAGCGACCCGGTCCATGTCTCGGCGTCGATCCCGTGCAGGCAGCGAAGCACCAGGGCGACGTTCCGGACGTCCGCGTCCCGCGTGCCGTCGCCCTGGTCGGCGAGCCAGTCGGAGACCGCGTCACGCAGGGCGATCGCCGCTGCCCCGGGGTCCGCCTCCGCGTAGGCGCGGGCGGAGCGGCGGCGCTTGACCAGCCACCCACCGACAGCGAGCGCGACGAGGCCGAGAGCGACGAGGCCCGCGACCCGCACGACGGCCCCGGAACGGCCGTCGCCGTCGGCCGGCGCCGCCACGGCGCCGCGTGCCCCCGCCCCTGCGTCCACGGAGCCGCGATTGGGTCCATCGGTCAGCGACGGGCCGCGTGCGCCGATCAGGCCCGACAGGGCCTCCCCGGCGCTGGACACGCCCTCGGCGAACGAGTCGGACGTGCTCGACGACGGTAGCGGCAGAGACCGCGTCGGCGTCGGCTCGAACGCGACCCAGCCCGCGTACGGGAACCGCACCTCGACCCACGCGTGGGCGTCGCGATTGGTGATCAGGCTGCGATCGCCGTCGACCTCGCCCTGCGTGAAGCCGACGGCGACGCGGGCCGGGATGCCGTGCAGGCGCAGCAGCGCCGCCATGGCACCCGCGAAGTACTGGCAATGGCCGCTGCGGGCCGTCGACAGCACGAACTGCGGCAAGGGGCCGATCGGGGCGCCGGTCGCGTAGGTCGCGCTCTCGTCGTACTCGAAATCGCGCTGGAACCAGGCCTCGAGGAGGACCGCGGCCTGGTACGGCGTCTCCGCCTCGCGCGTGACCTCCCGCGCCACGCGATAGGCGCTGCGCCAGCCGGACAGCGCGCCGGCCGCCACCCCGCCGTCCTCGATGCGCTCCGACAGCAGCCGCCCGACCTCGCGCTCGCGACCCGGTGCGCCGAAGGCCGGGAACGCGATGCCCGCGACCGAGACCAGGGCGGCGGCAGGGGCCGGCGACGGTCCCTCGATCCGCGGCGGACGGGCGGCGGCGAGCGCCCGCTGGTCGAAGGGGCCCCCGATGCGGCCGTCCTCAGGTCCGGGCTTCGTGCGCTGCTCGGCGCCGTCGCTCCACGGCGCCACCCCATCGCGATCCGCGTAGCGCCCGACCACCACGTCGTCGGCGGCGACGCCCTCGAGGGCGAGACCCGGATCGGTCGGCGCGCCGAGGACGTCGGCGTTCAGCAGCTCGGGCGTGACCGGGATGCGCACGACCTCCGCCTCGTACACGGCGCCTACGGGCAGCGGGCCCGCCAGCCCGACGGTGCCCGTCGTGGCGACCTCGGCCGGCAGCACGTCCTCCGGCAGGCCGCGGACGGCGACCGTCCCGCCGGGCAGGGGCAGATCCTGAGTCGCGAGCGCGACGTTGCGCACCTCGACCGCGCGCACGGGGCGCTCCCCGACGCGGGCGGCGGGCGCCACGCCCCCCGGGGGCAGGGGAAACGACCCTTCGCCGGCGGCGTCGGACCCGGCGCCGGCATCGCGCCAGCGGACCGCGTCGAAGCCCTCCAGCACGCCGACGCGCAGGTAGCCGGTGTCACGCCCCTCCACCTCGAGGACGACGACCTCCTCACCCCGGAAGTCGAGCGACTGCAGCGACTGCTCCCAGACGAACCCGACTCCGACCGGGTCAGGCTCGTCCACGGTCCAGTCCTTCCATCCCCACGCCGGCCCGCCGACGGCCAGCGGCCCGGCGAAGGCCAAGAGCGCGGCGAAGCCGAGCAGCGCACCCGACCCGAGCGCGGTGCGCATCCCCCGGCCGTGCGCCTCGCCGCCGACCAGGGCCAGCAGCGCAAGCCCGAGCGCGGCGAGCCCGAGCGCGTGCGGCCAGACGGGTTCGAGCCCGATGAACAGGCTCGCCACGGCCGCGGCCGCGGCGACGGCGAGGATCGCCGGCACGGGCGAGCGGAACGCGATCAGCGCGAGCGCCGCCACGAGCGCGAGGAGCAGCCCGACGAGCCGCACGACCGCCACCGCGTCCGGCTCCGCCGCCGCCTCCGCGGGGTACAGGACCTGGACCCACGCGCGCGCGATGTCCCCGAGGGCGAGTCCCGTCTCACGCAGATAGCCGCTTGCGCCGAGGTACCCGTCCGGGCCGCCGACGTCCTCCTGCACGGGCCAGCGACCCGTGCGCAGGCCCGTGACGCCGAGGACCGCGGCGAGGACCGCGACGGCCGCGGCCGCGATGCGGGGCAGGCCGGCCGGGGCGAGGCGCACCAGCCAGGCGGCGGCGGCGCACAGGACGACCACGGCGAGCGGCCCCGGCCAGGCGGCTGCGGGCTCGAGCATCGTCCGCAGGTAGGCGACGATCGCCCCGCCGCAGGCCAGCGCGAGAGCGGTCGGGATGGCCGCGTCGACGCCGCGGCGGATCATGCGCCCACCGCCTCGCCGACGGGCTCGCCGGCGTCCCGGCGCACCGCCTCGTCCTCCGCGACGGTGACGATCTCCACGGCGCCGCCCCGCCCGGCCCGCTCCGCCCACGCGTGCAGCTCCGGCGTGGGCTCCGCCGTCACCACCACGAGGGCGCGGGCGACGCGCGCGTCGGCGCAGTGCGCGAGGCGCGCGCCGATGTCGTCGCCGCGATCCGGCGCGGCGCACGCGAGGGCGTCGAAGGCGAGGATCCGGGCTGCCGACGTGCCGTCGAGCGGCACCCGCACGCGGCGCTGACCCTCGACCGCCAGCACGGCTCCCGCCTCCGCCCGGTTGAGGGACTGCACGAGCGCCGCCGCGTGACGCAGCGCCGCGTCGACGACGGCCGCCCCCACAACCCCGGACGCCGACCCCGGGTCTGCGACCAGCAGGACCTCGACCCGGCCCGCGTCCTCGAGCTCGCGCACCATCAGCTCCCCGACGCGGGCCGATGTCTTCCAGTCGACGCGGCGCAGGGACTCGCCGGACTGGTGCTCGCGGATGCCGTGCAGGTCGTACCCCGTGCCGCGGACGCGGACCCCGTGCCGGCGCCCCTCGCCGCCCGTCCCGCCCCGGCCGTCGATCTGCGCCCGGCCCGCGTCGAGCCACACCACCACATCGCCCGCCCCCGCCGCGGGCCGCTCGACGGCCGCGAGGCCCAGGGGATCCGAGATCCGCACGGTCGCCCCGGCGACGGGGTGCCGGCCCCGGCGCCCGGCGATCCCCGCCACGCGGCCGCGCGGCGGCCCCTCCGAGCCGGCGAGCGGGACCGAGAGCGGGCGGCCGAGCACGTCGACCGACAGCGCCGCCCGTCGCGGCAGCCGCCCCGCGATCTCGAAGTCGCACGCCCACGCCCGCCCCTCCACCGGGCGGGCCGGGGTGACGCGGGTGATGAGCCGCAGCTGCGCGGATCGGTAGCGCAGGCAGAACGCCAGCGCGAACGCGGGCGCGAGCACGAAGGCGAGGGCGAGCACGCCGAGCACCGGCGCCCCGAAGCCGCGCGCGGCCGCGTGCAGCACGATCCCGGCGGCGAACACGGCCCATCCGCGCGCGGTCGGCATCGTCAGAGTGGCAGCGGCGTGCGGGCGACGAGGTCCGCGATCACGTCGGCCGGCGCCGTGCCGGCGGCGCGCGCCTCAGCCGCCAGGACGACGCGGTGGGAGAGGACGAGCGGCGCGACGTCGGCGACGTCGGTCGGGGTCGCGAACTCGCGTCCGGCGAGCAACGCGCGCGCCCGCGCCATGCGCATCATCGCGACACCGGCGCGCGGGCTCGCACCCAGCGAAAGGCGCGCGTCGTCGCGGGTGCGGCCGAGGATTCCGACCGCGTACTCGTTGACCGAGCCGTCCACGTGCAGCTCGCGGGCGAGCCGGATCGCCGCACGCAGCTCGTCGACGTCCGCGACGGGCGCGACCGCCTCGACCGGGTCACCGGCGGCGCTCTCCGCGAGCAGCCGCGCCTCGTCCTCGCGCGATGGGTAGCCGAGCGACAGCAGCATCGCGAAGCGGTCGAGCTGCGCCTCGGGCAGCGGGAAGGTGCC
>JAURLF010000049.1 GCA_030831375.1 Gaiellales bacterium
GCCGATCAGTTCGGCAAGGTCACGCCCGAGGGTGTCCGGCTCGACGTGCGGCTCACGCACGGCGCGCTCGCCGAGATGACGGGCACGACGCGCGAGACCCTCACGAAGGTCTCGGGCTGGCTGCGCGCGGAGGGCATCTGCTCGATCGAGCGGCGAGCCATCTGGGTGATGGACTGGCCGGCGCTCGAGGCCGTCCACGCCGGTCAGCGCTGCATGCCGGGCCGCACGGCGAAGGCGTGACGGGGCGGCTGCTAGGGTCCCGGCCGTGCCCCGCCTGGTCGCCGTCGGCTCGATCGCGTACGACTCGCTCGAGACGCCCTTCGGGCGCCGCGAGCGGGCGCTCGGCGGCTCCGCGGTCCACTTCGCCCTGGCGGCGCGCCTCTTCACCGAGGTCGGCGTCGTGGGGGTGGTGGGGGGCGACTTCGACGGCGAGGCGGTGCTTGCGGAGCGCGGCGTCGACACGAGTGGCATCCAGGTCGTGTCCGACGGCGCGACGTTCGCATGGGAGGGCCGCTACGGCTACGACTTGAACGTCGCCGAGACGCTGGACACGCGGCTCGGCGTGTTCGAGCACTTCGATCCGCGCCTCGGCCCCGACCAGGCCGCGGCCCCCGTGCTCTTCCTCGGCAACATCCAGCCGGACCTCCAGCGCTCCGTGCGTGCCCAGTCGAACGCCGCCTTCGTCGCGCTCGACTCGATGAACCTCTGGATCGAGATCGCCGGAGACGCGCTCGTCGCCGCGATCCGGGAGGTCGACGCCGTCATCCTCAACGACGGCGAGGCGCGCCAGCTGACCGGCGAGGCGACGCTCCTGAAGGCGGCGCGCGCGATCAGCGACCTCGGCCCGCGCATCGTCGTGATCAAGCGCGGCGAGTACGGCGCGGCCCTGTTCGTCGACGGGCGCTTCTTCGGGGTGCCGGGCTTCCCGCTCGAGGAGGTCTTCGACCCGACGGGCGCCGGCGACTCGTTCGCGGGCGGCTTCGTCGGCTACCTCGCCGCGTCGGGCCAGACCGCGCCCGACCTCGAGCACCTGCGCCGCGCCGTCGCCTACGGCTCGATCGTCGCCTCCTTCAACGTGGAGGAGTTCGGCACGGAGCGCGTCCAGCGCCTCGGCCGCGACGAGGTCGACGCGCGCGTGCGCGACTTCCACGCGATGACGTCGTTCGCGCTGTCCTGAGCCCGGCGTCTGCCGGGCCCGGTGGTCGGCGGTTGGTAGCCTGCGGTCCGTGAAGGTCCACCTCCCGGACGGCACCGAGCTCGAGCTCCCCGACGGCGCGACGGGACTCGACTGCGCGCGCGCGATCGGCGAGCGCTTGGCGAAGGCCACGGCCGCGGTCGAGGTCGACGGCGAACTGCGCGACCTGCGCCTGCCCCTGCCCGACGGCGCGCACGTGCGCATCATCCGCGTCGGCGACCCCGAGGCCCTCGCCGTCCTGCGCCACTCCACGGCGCACGTGCTCGCGGAGGCGGCGCGGCACGTCTTCCCCGGCGTGAAGATCTCGATCGGGCCCGCGATCGACAACGGCTTCTACTACGACTTCGACTTCCCCGAGCAGATCGGCGAGGCCGACCTCGAGCGCCTCGAGGATGAGATGCGGCGGATCCTCAAGACCCGCCACGCCTTCGAGCGCGCGACGGTCGAGCGCGACGCGATCCGCGGCCGCTTCGTCGAGGAGGACGAGGCGTACAAGGTCGAGCTGATCGACGACCTGCCCGCCGACGAGCCGCTGACGGTGTACACGCAGGACGACTTCACCGACCTCTGCCGCGGCCCGCACCTGCAGGACACGGGGCCGATCAAGGCCTTCAAGCTGACGCACCTGGCGGGCGCGTACTGGCGCGGCGACGCGACGCGGCCGATGCTGACGCGCGTCTACGGCACGGCCTTCTTCGCGCAAGAGGACCTCGATCAGCACCTGCGCAACATCGAGGAGGCGCTCAAGCGCGACCACCGCCGCCTCGGCCGCGAGCTCGACCTCTTCTCGTTCAACGACGCCTCACCGGGCGCGCCCTTCTGGCACCCGAAGGGCATGGTCGTCTGGAACACCCTCGTCGACATGTGGCGCGACGAGAACGGCGCGCGCGGCTACCAGGAGGTGAAGACGCCGATCCTCTACGCGTCCGACCTCTGGAAGACGTCGGGCCACTGGGACAAGTTCCGCGACAACATGTACCTGCTCGAGATCGAGGAGCGCGCCTTCGGCATGAAGCCGATGAACTGCCCGGCGCACTGCATGATCTTCAAGAGCGAGCGGCGCTCCTACCGCGAGCTGCCGCTGCGCATGAACGAGGTCGGCCTCGTCCACCGCCACGAGCCCTCCGGCACGCTGCACGGCCTGATGCGGGTGCGCCACATCACGCAGGACGACGCGCACCTCTTCATCACCGTCGACCAGATCGAGGAGGAGGTGCAGGGCGTGCTCGGCTTCGCGCTCGACCTCTACGAGCTGTTTGCGATGGACTACCGGATCGAGCTCTCCACGCGGCCCGCGGTGCGGGTGGGGGACGACGCGATCTGGGACAAGGCGGAGGAGGCGCTGCACCGCGTCCTGCAGGCGCGCGGCATCGAGTACCGCGTCAACGAGGGCGACGGCGCCTTCTACGGCCCGAAGATCGATCTGCACCTGACCGACTCGCTGGGCCGCTCCTGGCAGTGCGGCACGGTCCAGCTCGACTTCAACCTGCCGGAGCGCTTCGAGCTCGCCTACACCGGCTCGGACGACCGTGACCACCGGCCCGTGATGATCCACCGCGCGCTGCTCGGCAGCTTCGAGCGCTTCATCGGCATCCTGATCGAGCACTACGGCGGCGCGTTCCCGCTCTGGCTCGCGCCCGTGCAGGCCGTGGTGCTGCCGATCTCCGACCGCCACGTCGAGGCGGCCGAGCTCGCCTGCGAGGCCCTCAAGGCCGCCGGCCTGCGCGCCCAGGTCGACGCGCGCGGCGAGTCGATCGGCAAGCGCATCGCGGAGGCCGAGACGCAGAAGGTGCCGGCGATGCTGGTGATCGGCGATCGCGAGGCGGAGGCCGGGGCCGCGGCGGTGCGCCGCCACGGCGGGCACGACCTCGGCACGCAGCCCCTCGACCGGGTCGTCGAGGAGCTCGCGCGTGAGCGCGACGCCCGCGTCGTGCCCGGAGCGTGACGCGCGCGCCGAGGGGCGCGATGCGGCGCATTCCGCGTAACGATGCGGCTGCGGCGCGGGGGAGCGGTGCCCGTAGCGTGCTACGATCGCCCGCGTCGGTCGCCTGCGAGCCGCCGACGATCCACTCGTTGACCGATCGGAGAACGACACCCTTGCGCACGGAGCAGCAGTCTTGAGGCCACGCCGCGGATTCGACCGCCCGCCGGACGAACCGCGTGTCCGCATCAACGAGGCCATCCGGGTACCGCAGGTGCGCCTGATCGGCGCAGATGGTGAGCAGATCGGGGTCAAGGACCGGGACGAGGCGCTCGAGTTCGCCTGGAACCAGAACCTGGACCTCGTCGAGGTCGCAGCCGACGCGCGCCCGCCCGTCTGCCGCGTGATGGACTACTCGAAGTACAAGTACGAGCAGGAGCAGAAGGCGAAGCTGGCGCGCAAGCACCAGAACGTCATCGTCATCAAGGAGATCAAGCTGCGCCCGAAGGTCGGCCAGCACGATTAC
>JAURLF010000006.1 GCA_030831375.1 Gaiellales bacterium
CGCCGCGCACCGTCTGCACGAGCTCGGGCGCGGACGGGTCCGCCTCGATCTTGGCGCGCAGCCGCTGCACGTGCACGTCGACCAGCCGCGTGTCGCCCGCCCAGCCATACCCCCACACCCGCTCCAGCAGGGCCGCGCGGTCGAGGGCCATCCCGACGTTGTCGACGAACTCGACGAGCAGCCGGTACTCCGTCGGCGTCAGCTGCACGGGCTCGCCGTCGCGCGTCACCTCGTGCCCGTCCCGGTCGATCACGAGCGCGCCCACCTCGACCGTGCCCTGTCGCTCCTCCTCCGCTCCGCCGGAGCGCCGCAACGCGGCCCGCAGGCGCGCCGCCAGCACCGCCGGCTCGAACGGCTTCGTGACGTAGTCGTCCGCACCCGCCTCGAGGCCGAGCACGACGTCGATCGGGTCGGAGCGGGCCGACAGCAGGATCACCGGGATCTGCGACTCGGCGCGGATCGCCCGGCACAGCGCCACGCCATCCATCCCGGGCAGCATCACGTCGAGCAGCGCCAGCACGGGCTCCGTCTCGCGCCACGCCTCCAGGCCACGGTCGCCGTCCTCGGCGAGCACCACCTCGAAGCCCTGGCGCGCGAGGTAGTCGCCCGTCGCCTTGCGGATGACGGGGTCGTCCTCGACGAAGAGCATCCGCGGGGGTCGCTGCTCGCCCATGGCCATAGGGTAGAGCGCGCGGGCGCCCGCCGCCCGGCTACACCTGCAGGAAGCGGCGCATCGTCAGGCCGGAGCCGAGCGCGCCGATGCCGAGGCCGGCGAGGATCATCAGCACGACGAGCAGCGGGAAGGCGATCGCGTCGGGCGAGGCGCCGCCCGACAGCGCCGACTCGACCCGGTCCGCGAGCAGGACCCGGTAGCTGACGGCGAGCAGGATCGCCGCCCCGATCGCACCCGCGACGCCGCAGATCATCCCCTCGATCATGAACGGCAGGCGCACGAACCAGTTCGTCGCGCCGACGAGCTTCTGCACCTCGACCTCGCGGCGGCGCGCGAAGATCGACAGCCGGATCGTGTTGCCGATCAGGAGCACCGCGGCGATCGCCAGCACCACGCCCATGCCGAGCAGGACCAGCGTGATCGTGCCGGCGGTGCGCAGGACGCGATCGGCCTTGCCGGCCCCGTAGTCGGGGTTCGGGAGGCCCGCCTGCGGCGGGTCGAGGCCCGGCAGGCCCGCGATCGCCTTGGCGACCGCGGCGGTCTGGTCGGGGTCGACGGCCTTGAACTCGAAGGAGGCGGGCAGCGGGTTGCCGAGGGTCAGCTTGAGGATCTCGGAGTCCTCGCCCAGCTGCTCCTGCAGGCGCAGGATCGCGTCGTCCTTGGAGACGAACTGCAGCGAGTCGGGCTGCACGCCCGGCGTCTCCATGATCGTGCGCTGCACCTCCGCGATCTGCTTGTCGGACGCGGAGTCCTTCAGGTAGGCGCGGATCGTGACGTCGTCGCGGACCTGGTTGGAGTAGTTGTAGACGTACGAACCGAGCGCGATCCCGATCCCCGCGATGAACATCACGACGAGGACGGTCACGACGGCGGCGATCGTGGTCGCGAAGTTGCCGCGCAGCGACTTCAGCGCCTCCAGCACGAAGAACTTCCAGCGCGTCTCCACTACGCCTCGGCCCCCTCGACGTAGCCGCCACGGCGGTCGTCGCGCGCCACCCGGCCCTCCTCGAGGGCGATCACGCGGCGGCGCATCTTGTCGACCATCTCGCGGTCGTGCGTCGCCATCAGCACGGTGGTGCGGGCGCGGTTTATGCGGTACAGGAGCTGCATGATCCCGATCGACGTCTCGGGGTCGAGGTTGCCCGTCGGCTCGTCGCAGATCAGGAGCGGCGGATGGTTGACGAACGCGCGCGCGATCGAGACGCGCTGCTGCTGACCGCCGGAGAGCTCGTGCGGGAGCTTGTCGATCTTGTCGGCGAGGCCGACGAGGCCGATGATCTCCGGCACCTTGCGCTCGATCACCTCACGCCGCTGGCCCTGCACCTCGAGGGCGTAGGCGACGTTCTCGTACACGGTGCGCGTCGGCAGCAGCTTGAAGTCCTGGAACACGCAGCCGATGTTGCGGCGCAGCTTCGGAACCTGCGAGCGCTTGAGGGTGCGCAGGGAGCGGCCGCCGACCTGGACGTTGCCGGCGGTGGCGTCGAGCTCCTTCAGCAGCAGCATGATGAAGGTGGACTTGCCGGAGCCGGACGGGCCGACGAGGAAGACCCATTCGCCCTTGTCGATCTGCAGCGTCACGTCGCGCAGGCCGACGACGTCGCCCGGGTAGACCTTGGTGACGTCCTCGAGCAGGATCATCGCCTCCGCACGGGGCGCGAACGGCCGCTGGAACTCGCTGGTCTCGCCCGCCATCGCGGACAGCGCCTCGGCGCGGCGGCGGCGGCGCTCCTCCGCCTCGCGCTCGAGATCGTCCTCGCTGCGCAGCGCCGTGTCGGCGATCTGCACGGGGCCGGGGTCCTCCAGGGAATCGGGGTGCCGCAGGGCCTCGGTGGGGGAGTCGCGCTTCAGCATCGGAACTCGCCCACCCTATCAGCGGATTTCCCGCTCAGACCATCACGGTTCGGCGACATCCTCGCCCTCCGCGGCGGTCCGGCCGAGCAGGACATCGCGGATGAAGGGATCCAGATCGCCGTCGAGGACGCCCTGGGCGTCGCCGTCCTTCCGGCCGGTGCGGTGATCGTTGACCATCGTGTAGGGCTGCAGGACGTAGGAGCGGATCTGGCTGCCGAACGCATTGTCCTGCGTGATTCCGCGCTCCTTCGCCAACTCCTGCGCGCGCCGCTCGAGCTCGACCTCGACGAGGCGGCTCTTGAGGACGCGCATCGCGGTCTGCTTGTTCGACGTCTGCGAGCGCTCGTTCTGGCACTGCACCACGATCCCGGTCGGCAGGTGCGTGATGCGGACGGCGGAGTCGGTCTTGTTGACGTGCTGCCCGCCCGCGCCGGACGCGCGGTAGGTGTCGATCCGGAGATCGCCCTCGTCGATCTCGACGGCGACGTCGTCCGACACCCACGGCGTCACGTCGACACGCGCGAAGGCGGTGTGCCGGCGGTGCGCCGAGTCGAACGGCGACAGCCGCACGAGCCGGTGCACGCCGCGCTCGGCACCCATCACGCCGTACGCGTTCTCGCCGTCGAGCAGGAAGGCGACCGATTTCAGGCCCGCCTCCTCGCCGGGCGAGGCCTCGAGCAGCTCCGTCTTGAAGCCGCGCCGCTCCGCCCAGCGCAGGTACATGCGCAGCAGCATCTCCGCCCAGTCCATCGCGTCCGTGCCGCCCGCACCCGCGGAGATCGTGACCACGGCGGCGCCGCCGTCGTACTCGCCGGTGAAGAGCGCGCCCTCCTCGAGCTCGTCGATGCGCTCCGTCAGGCTGCGCACGGTCGCGGCGAGCTCGGCGGCGAGGTCCGCGTCGTCGGCGGCCATCTCCACCAGGTCGCCGGCGTCGGCGACGTCCGCCGTCAGGCCCGCGAACAGGTCGAGGCGGCGCGCGACGCGCGCGCGCTCCGACGACGCACGGGTGGCGCGCTCCTGGTCGTCCCAGAACCCGGGTCGGGAGATCTCCTCGTCGAGATCGGCGAGGCGGGTGCTCAGGCGATCGGGGTCAAAGGTAATCACGGACCCACACGAGGCGGGCCCTGATCCCCTCGACGGCCTGCGCGAGCTCCTCGGCCGTCGGCGTCGGGGCCTCAGCCACGGCGCTTCTTCTTCGTCGCCTTCTTGCGGCGGCCGGCGGCGCCGGGCGCCTGGCCGCGGATCGTGCTGGACGAGCGGTCGTCGGGCGCGGGCGCGGCCGGGGTCGACGAGCCGCCCCACTCCTGCGCGCGCGACCACTGCGAGTCGGCGCGGGCCGGCGCCTGCGCGGCCGCCGGCGGCGCCATCGACGCGGGCGGGGCGGCGCCCGGCCCCTCGAAGGCGCTGACGTCCTCGTGCTGCGCGATCAGCTGGTCGAGGTCCTCCTCGACCTGGAACGGGTCGAGGACGGAGCGCCCGTCGGGCCCGTCGACCTCGATCACGAACTGGAACAGGCCGCGCACGACCTCCTCGCGCACCTCGCCCATCATCTCCTGGAACATCGCGTGGCCCTCGGTGCGGTACTCGACCACGGGGTCCTTCTGCGCCAGGCCGCGCAGGTGGATGCCGTCGCGCAGGTAGTCCATGTTGTCGAGGTGCTCGCGCCAGCGGGTGTCGATCGTCTGCAGGAGGTAGAAGCGCTCGGCGCGGCGCATCAGCTCCGGGTCGATCCTCGCGAGCACGCGCTCCTTGCGCTCGTAGGCGGTGGCGGCGTCCGCGACGGCGCGGTCGATCATGTCGTCGAGGACGAGCTCGTCGGCGGGGCCGAGGTCGGCCGCGGTGAAGCTGACGGGGTAGAGCGAGCGCAGGCCGACGATCAGCTCCTCCGTGGTGCGGTCGGCGGGCGCCGCCTCCGGCTCGTCGCCGTCGTCACGGAACTCGGGCTCGGCCGCGCCCGTGAAGTGCGCCTCGACCATCTCCTCGACGGACTCGTCGACCCACTCCGAGATCAGCTCGGAGATGTCCGCGCCCTCGAGCACCTCACGGCGCTGGCCGTAGACGACCTCGCGCTGCTTGTTCAGGACGTCGTCGTACTTGAGCACGTTCTTGCGGATCTCGAAGTTGTGCTCCTCGACCTTCTTCTGCGCGCCCTCGATCTGGCGCGACAGCAGCTTGTGCTCGATCGGCTCGCCCTCGGGCGGGCCGAGGCGGTCGAGGATCTTGTAGATGCGGTCGCCGGCGAAGAGGCGCACGACCTCGTCCTCGGCGGACAGGTAGAAGCGCGTCTCGCCCGGGTCGCCCTGGCGGCCGGAGCGGCCGCGCAGCTGGTTGTCGATGCGGCGCGACTCGTGGCGCTCCGTGCCGAGCACGTAGAGGCCGCCGAGCTCGCTGACGCCCTCCCCCAGCTTGATGTCGACGCCGCGGCCGGCCATGTTCGTGGCGATCGTGACCGCGCCGCGCTGGCCCGCGTTGACGATGATCTCGGCCTCGCGCTCGTGCTGCTTCGCGTTGAGGACGTCGTGCGGGATGCCGCGCTTGGCGAGCAGGCCCGACAGGTGCTCGGACGTCTCGATGTCGATCGTGCCGACGAGCACGGGCTGGCCGGCGGCGTGCCGCTCGGCGATGTCGTCGATGACGGCCTCGAACTTCTCCGGCTTCGTCTTGAAGATCAGGTCGTCCTTGTCGAGGCGGACCATCTCGCGGTTCGTCGGGATCGAGACGACCTCGAGCTTGTAGATCTCGGCGAACTCGTTCGCCTCCGTGGCCGCGGTGCCCGTCATGCCGGCGAGCTTGTCGTACATGCGGAAGTAGTTCTGGATCGTGACGGTCGCGACCGTGATGTTCTCGGCCTCGATCCGCACGCCCTCCTTGGCCTCGACCGCCTGGTGCAGGCCCTCGCTCCAGCGGCGGCCCTCCATGATGCGGCCCGTGAACTCGTCGACGATCTTGACCTGCCCGTCGACGACGACGTAGTCGATGTCCTTCTTGTACAGCGACTCCGCCTTCAGGGACTGCACAAGGTGGTTGACCATCTGGCCGTTGCCCGGGGCGTACAGGTTGTCGATGCCGAGGGCGCGCTCGACCTTGTGGATGCCGTCCTCCGTCGGGGCGACGGTCTTGCGCTTCTCGTCGATCTCGTAGTCGTCGGGAATGCGCAGGCCCTTCGCGATCTTCGCGAACGCGTAGTACGTCTCGGGCGCCTCCTCGGGCTGGCCCGAGATGATCAGCGGCGTGCGCGCCTCGTCGATCAGGATCGAGTCGACCTCGTCGACGACGGCGTACGCGTGGCCGCGCTGCACGGTGTGCTCGAGCTCGACCGCGAGGTTGTCGCGCAGATAGTCGAAGCCGAACTCCGAGTTGGTGCCGTAGGTGACGTCGCAGGCGTAGGCGGCGCGGCGCGCAGCCGGGTCCATGCCGGCCTGGATCGCGCCGACGCTCACGCCCAGCATCTCGTAGAGCGGGCTCATCCAGTCCGCGTCGCGGCGGGCCAGGTAGTCGTTGACGGTGACGAGGTGCATGCCGCGCCCGGTCAGGCCGTTCAGGCAGACGGGCAGGGTGGCGACGAGCGTCTTGCCCTCGCCGGTCTTCATCTCCGCGATCATCCCGCGGTGCAGGCAGGCGCCGCCGATGACCTGCACGTCGAAGTGGCGCATGCCCATCGAGCGCGCGCCGGCCTCGCGGGCCAGCGCGTAGACCTCGGGCTCGAGCGCCGCGAGCGCCCGCTCGACGGCGTCCGGGTCGGGGTCGTCGCCGGCCTCGGCCCGGTACTGCTCGCGCAGCTCGGCGTAGCGCTCGCGCAGGCCCTCGTCGGACAGGGCCGCCGCGTCGTCGGCGAGCGCGTTCGTCGCGCGGACGATGCCCTCCAGCTCGCGCAGGCGCTTGCCCTCGCCCACGCGGAGGATCCGGTTGAAGAGCTCCGCCATCGGCCGAACCCTACCAGCCGGAACCGGAGCGGCGCCTGCGGGAAGGGCCCCCGATTACGGTTCCGGGCGTGTCGCCGGACCGCCCTCAGGCCCCGCCCGCCGCGCCGCTCGCGGCCCTCGTGGAGGCGTGGCTCGCGGGGGACGTGACGGCACTCGAGGCGGGCCGCCGCATCGACCTCGCGGAGCGCGAGGCGCTGTACGCGCCGACGCCCGCGCACGACGAGCTGGTGCGGCTGTTCCCTCCGCGACCCGGCGCGGATCCGGACCCCGCGGCGGCGCGGCTGCTCCTGCGCGCCCTCGACCTGGATGCGCGGGCGGAGGCGACGGTGGCGGCGCTCGCGCGCCGACGCGCGCTCCTCGCCGCCGTCTCCGAGCTCGGCCCGGGCGACGACGTCATGGACGTCGTGCTGCGCCCCGGCGAGCGCATCCTGCTCGGCACCGCGGGCGGCCGCGAGGCGCTCGTGGCGCTGCTCGCGGGCGACCCCGATCCGCTGCTCGGCTGGCTCGGGCGCAACGCGCTCGACCCGGACGCCTTCACCGCCACCACGATCGACGTGCCGCTGCACGACCTCGACGACCTGCACGGGCTCGTCGCGCGCCTCGCGGACGCCACGGACGCGCTCGCCCCGGGCCGGGCGCGCGCGATGGTCGCCGACGAGTGGGTGTCGGAGACGACGGTCGCCGCGCTCGCCGAGGAGGTGCCGTACGAGGACATCGCGCGCGCGATCGGCACGACGCTGCTCGGGCACGACGCGCCGATCCTGCTCTGGCACGCCGTCCACGAGCTCGCGCTCGTCACCGAGGACGACCCCGAGCTGCGCGCACGGATGCTGGCCCGCGCCCTCGTCGTCGCGGACCGCGAGGCGGGCCGCTGCCCCGCCGAGGCGGCGGCGCCCCTGCTCGCCGAGCTCGGCACGCGCGGCGCGATCCGCACCCTCGACGCGCTAGCGCCCGCCCTCGACGTGCGCGCCTGGCAGGCGATCGCGAAGGGCTTCCTGCGCCGCGCGATCGCGGACGCGTGGCACGACTGGCGCGAGGATGTGCGTCGCTGGGCGGCCGAGGACGATGCCGTACGCGCGCTCGCCGCCTTCGACGCGCTCCTGCGGGCGCCCGCGCCGGAGCCGGGCGCCGTCGAGTGGTTCACGGAGTCGCCCGCCGAGTCGGTGCGGCTCGCGTGCCGCGCCCGACTCGGCCTCGAGGGCTGAGCGCTACGCGGCCCGCAGCCGCCGGTGCGGGTGCGCGCGGCGGCGATGGTGGTCGTCGGAGGCCTCCTGGCGGATGCTGCGCACCGCCTGCGTCACCGCCTGGCCGAACGCGACGCCGGCGCTGCGGGCCCGCAGGACCTTGCCGCGCGCCACGATCGTGATCTCCGCCACGCAGGCGGCGCGGATCCGCGGGTTGCGCTCCTCCGAGAACTCCACGTCGGCCGTGGCGTCGGGCGGCAACAGGCGCGCCAGCTTGGCGAGCCGGGCCGCAGCCTGGGCGCGGACCTCCGCGGGGACATCGACGTGTCGTGCATGGACTCTGACTTCCATCGGGAAGACCTCCTGCTCGTCGTGCTCTCCTGCCCCTCACCGTACTCCTCTCTCCCCGATCAGGGAAGGCCCCCGCATCACGGTTCCGTCACGACGCGCGCGAACGTCACGGCGCGCACCTCGCGCGCGCCGTGCGCGTGCAGGAGCCGGGCGCAGACGGACAGCGTCGCGCCGGTCGTCATGACGTCGTCGATGAGGACGCAGCGGGCCGGCGCGCGGCCCGACGCGCGGTAGGCGCGCACCGCGTTGCGGCGCCGGGCGGCGGCCCCGAGGCCGCGCTGGGGCGCCTCGTCGGCGCGCGCGAGGAGGGCCGGCGCCAGCGCTCGTCCCCAGCGCCGGGCGAGCCGGCCGGCGAGGTCCGCGGGGCCGTCGACGCCGCGCCACGCGGCCCGCTCGGCCGCCGGGGGCACGGGCACGAGCACGGCACCGGAAGGCGGCGGGCTGATCCGGGCGGCGATGCAGCGCTCCGCGAGGCGCGCGACGGGCGCACGCGCCTCGTCCTTCCAGGCCCGCACGGCGGCCGCGGCCGGCCCCGCGAGGCGCACCGCGGCGCCCACCCGGGCGAGCTCGGGGGCGAGGCCCGCACAGGTCGGGCATGGGTCGCGGACAGGGCCGCCGCAGCGAGGGCAGCCGGGCGCTCCGAGCCACGGCATCAGCGCCCGGCAGGAGCCGCACAGGAGCCGTCCGGGTGCGTCGCAGGCGACGCAGCGCTGGTCGGCGACGAGGCGCAGCAGGTCCACGGCCGCAGCGTGCCCCGGCCGGGGCGCACCGCGCACGCGCGGGGCGTCACGCGCCGAACGCGAACGGCGCCCGCAGGACGCCGTCCTCGACGATGATCGCGTCGATCAGCGCCGCGGGCGTGACGTCGAAGGCCGGGTTGCGCACGGGGCTCGTGGCGGGGACGGTGCCGGGCGCGGGGCCCGCCACCTCCTCGCGCGGGCGCTCCTCGATCGGGATCGCGGCGCCGTCGGGCATGCCCGGGTCGATCGTCGTGCGCGGCGCCGCCACGTGGAACGGGACGCCGTGGTGGTGCGCGAGCACGGCGAGTCCGTACGTGCCGACCTTGTTGGCGGTGTCGCCGTTGGCGGCGATGCGGTCGGCGCCGACCACGACGCCGTCGACGAGGCCCTCCCGGAACAGGCCCGCGAGCGCGCCGTCGGGCAGCACGCGGTGGTCGACGCCGGCCTGCCCGAGCTCGTAGGCGGTCAGCCGCGCGCCCTGCAGGAGCGGCCGCGTCTCCGGCACCCACACGAAGGGCGCGGCGCCGTCCTCGTGCAGGCGCCGCACGACGCCGAGCGCCGTCCCGTAGCCGCCGGTCGCGAGCGCGCCCGCGTTGCAGATCGTGCAGATGCGCGCACCCGGGCCGAACAGCGCCGCGCCGTGCGCGCCGATCAGGCGGCAGCGCTCCACCTCCTCGGCGTGGAAGGCCCGAGCGCGCTCCGCCGTCGCATCCCGCACCGCCGACGGGTCGTCCCAGCGGCCGTCCGCGGCGGCGAGGCCGGCCGCGACGCCGACCGCGAGGTTGACGGCGGTCGGGCGGGCCGCGGCGATCCGCGCGGCGTCCGCCTCGACGCGGGCGCGCCAGCCGTCGCCCTCCTCGGCGCGCGCGGCGGCGAGCGCCACGCCCATCGCACCGGCGACGCCGAGCAGGGGCGCGCCGCGGACCGCGAGCGCGCGGATCGCGGCGATCAGGGTTTCGACGTCGCCGCAGCGGCGCTCGACGGCCTGCGCGGGCAGGAGCGTCTGGTCGAGCAGGACGACGGCGCCCGGCTCGAGCCGGATGATCGTCTCCGGCGCCGGCACCCTCAGGTGCCCTCGGACCAGCTCTTGAGGTAGCGCTCCTGGTCGGGCGTGAGCCGGTCGATCCCGATCCCCATCGCCTCCAGCTTGAGCCGTGCGACCTCCTCGTCGATCGCCGGCGGCACAACGTAGACGCGCTTGTCGAGCGCGTCGACGGAGCGCACCGCGTACTCGGCGCTGAGTGCCTGGTTGGCGAAGCTCATGTCCATCACGCTCGCCGGGTGCCCGTCGGCGGCGGCGAGGTTGACGAGGCGGCCCTCGGCGAGCAGATGCAGGCGCCGCCCGTCGACCATGACGAGCTCCTCCACGTGCGGACGCGGCGCGTGCGTCTCGACGGCGCGCTCGCGCAGCGCCGGCAGGTCGATCTCGACGTTGAAGTGGCCCGCGTTGGCGATGATCGCGCCGTCGCGCATCGCATCGAAGTGCTCGCCGCGCAGGACGCCCGTATCGCCCGTGGCGGTGCAGAAGACGTCGCCGAGGGGCGCCGCCTCGGCGGCCGGCATCACCCGGAAGCCGTCCATCGCGGCCTGCAGGGCCCGCAGCGGGTCGACCTCGAGCACGATCACGCTGGCGCCCATCCCGCGGGCGCGCTCGGCGAGGCCGCGCCCGCACCAGCCGTACCCGCCGACCACGAACGTGCGGCCCGCGAGCAGGACGTTCGTGGCGCGCACGATCCCGTCGACGACGCTCTGCCCCGTGCCGTAGCGGTTGTCGAAGAGATGCTTCGTCTGCGCCTCGTTGACGGCGATGACCGGGAAGCCGAGCACGCCGTCGGCCTCCATCGCGCGCAGCCGGATCACGCCGGTGGTCGTCTCCTCGGTGCCGGCGATGACGCCGTCGACGAGCTCGCGGCGCGCGGCGTGCAGCACGCCGATCAGGTCGGCGCCGTCGTCGATCACGAGCTGCGGACGGTGGTCGGCGACGCGCATCAGGTGCCGGTAGTAGGCGTCGTCGTCTTCGCCGCGCCGTGCGAACACCGCGATCCCGTCCTCGACGGCGAGCGCGGCGGCGACGTCGTCCTGCGTCGACAGGGGGTTCGAGGCGCACAGCGCGACGTCGGCGCCCGCGGCGGCGAGGGTGCGAACGAGCGCCGCCGTCTCACCGGACACGTGCAGGCAGACGCCGACGCGGATGCCCGCCAGCGGCCGCTCGCGGGCGAAGCGCTCGCGGATCCCGCGGACGACCGGCATGTCGCGCTCGGCCCAGGCGATGCGGCGCAGGCCGTCGGCGGCGAGCGCCGCGTCGGCGATGTCGTGGGCGGCGTCGGCCATCGGGCGGATCGTACCCGCCGACCGCCGGCTCAGAGGCCCTTGAGCGACGTCAGCCGGGCGATGTCGAGGGCATCGACGCCCTCGGCCTCGGCGAGCAGGCACGAGACGACGTCGCCGCGGACGAGCAGCGACAGCGTGCGCTCGACCTCGTCCTCGCCGATGCCCTCCCAGCGCAGGACCGTCTCGACGTCGCCGCGCACGAGCTCCTCGATCCTGTCGTGCAGGCGCGCCGCCTGCTCGGGCTCCGACGGGTCGCGCAGGAAGACCGCGGCGGCGGGCATCCCGTGGCGCTGCGTCCCGATCCAGCCGAGCACCTCGTTGTGCGCCATCTCCGGCATCGCGTTGGCGAAGGCCGGCGCCTTCGCGTTCTCGTTGACCTGGTTCTTGAGGCGCACGGCGGCGGCGGCGCGCGCACCCGACCCGTACAGGACGATGGCCTTGCCGGCCAGCTGGGCGGCCTCGGCGGCGAGGGCGTCGCGGTCGCGCTGGCACTGCGCCACCGCGACGATCAGCTGCGGCACGCAGGCGGCGAGCGCGCCGGCGCTGCCGACGGCGACGCGGGAGCGGGTCAGGATCGCGGCCTGCGCGCCGAGCAGGAGCCCGAGCGCGCCACGCGGCTGGTAGCCGCCCTCCACGATCGCGCAGGGGCAGCCGTCACGAGCCGCGCGCTCCGCGAGCTCGCCGCCCGCGGTGAGGGCGATGCGGCGCGCGCCGCGGATGCCGGCCTCCTCCCATAGGTCGAGCGTCTCACGCGTGGTGCCGGAGTAGGACGTGCAGACGACGAGGTCGTCCTCGCCGACCCAGCCGGGCAGGGACGTCGTGTCGACGGCGACGGCCGGCACCGACAGCTTGTCGGCGAAGAGCGCCGTGAGCAGGCGCCCGCCGGCGGCGGACCCGCCGAGGCCGCAGAGGGCGACGGCACGCGGCGCCTCGCGCGGCATCTCGAGGTTGGTGACGGCGTCGAGACCGAGCGTGATCTGGCGCGGGAAGTCGAGCGCCTGCTCCAGCATCGTCGGGGGCGCCATCAGCCGGGCCTCCGCTCGCCCTCGAGCCGCTCGCCCGCCGCGACCGCGGCGCCGGTCCCGAGCGCACAGCCGACCAGGGACGCGTCGTCGCCGACGACGGCGTCGCGGCCGATCGCGCTCGCCTCCACGCAGGTCCGGGCGCCCACCCGGGCGCCGTCGAGCAGCACGGCCCGTGCGACCTCGGCCGCCTCCCCCACCCGCGCGCCCGCGCCGACGACGGCGTCGGGGCCGACCGCGGCGCCCGCCGCGATCTCCGCGCCGGCGCAGACCCGCACGGGGCCGGTCAGGCGCGCCGCGGGGTCGACCCGCGCCGCGGGGTCGACGAGCACGGCGCCATCCGCGCCGCCGAGGCGGGTGGCGACGGCGCCGCCGACGGCGTCCGCGTTGGCGGCGAGGAAGCTCTCGAGCGTGCCGATGTCGCGCCAGTAGCCGCCGCCGCGATGGGCGAACAGCCCGTCGCCGACGAGGCCCGGGAAGACCTCGCGCTCGATCGACGTCATGCGCCCCTCGGGCACGTCGGCGAGCACGTCAGGGTCGAGCACGTACGCGCCCGCGTTGACCCACCAGGGCGCCGGCCCGAGGCCGTCCGCCGTCGGCGGCTTCTCGACGAAGCGCTCGACCGCACCGTCGGGGCCGTGCACGACGACGCCGTAGCGCGTCGGGTCGTCGACGGGGGTCAGGAGGATCGTGGCGCGCGCGCCGCGCTCGGTGTGCGCGCGCACGAGCGCGCCGAGGTCGGCGTCGCCGAGGACGTCGCCGTTGAGGGCCAGGTACGGGCCGTCGACGCGGCCCCGCGCCGCGTACGCGATGGCGCCGGCGGTGCCGAGCGGCTCGTCCTCCACGACGACCTCGACCTCCATGCCGGCGGGCGGGTCGCCGATCCCGGCGCGCAGCCGCTCCGGCAGGTACCCGCACGAGAGGATCACGCGGCTGACGTCGGCCGCCGCGAGGCGGTCCAGCATCAGGGCGGCGAACGGGACGCCGCCGATCGGCAGCACCGGCTTCGGCTCGTCGAGCGTCAGGGGGCGCAGGCGGGTGCCCTCCCCGCCGACCAGCACGACCGCGATCACGCCTGCGCGGCCTCGCGGTCGGGATCGCGCTCGGCGCGCCCGATCGGCACGTACGCGAAGCCCGCGCGCACCGCCTCGTCGGGGTCGAGCAGGTTGCGGCCGTCGACGATCAGGGGCCGGCGCATCGCGGCGCGCACGCCCTCGTCGAGCACCGCCCGGAACTCCGGCCACTCCGTCACGATCACCGCGGCGTCGGCGTCGCGGACGGCCTCCTCGAGCGAGCCTGCGATCTCCACCTGGGCGGGCAGGACCGCGCGGGCGCGGTCGGCGGCGACGGGGTCGAAGGCGACGACGCTCGCGCCCTCGGCGACGAGCCGGGCCGCGAGCACGATCGACGAGGCCTCGCGCATGTCGTCGGTGTGCGGCTTGAAGGCGAGCCCGAGCAGGCAGATGCGACGGTCGCGCAGCGCCCCGAGGCGCTCCTCGAGCTTGCCGATCACTCTCCGCTTCTGCAGCTCGTTGACCTCGATCACGGAGGCGAGCAGCTGGAACGAGTAGCCCGTGTTGCCGGCGAGCTGCTTGAGCGCGGTGACGTCCTTCGGGAAGCAGGAGCCGCCGTAGCCGATCCCGGGCCGCAGGAAGCTCTGGCCGATGCGCGCATCCATGCCCATCCCGCGCGCGACCTCCTCGACGTCGGCGCCGACGCGCTCGCAGACGTTCGCGATCTCGTTGACGAACGAGATCTTCGTGGCGAGGAAGGCGTTCGAGGCGAGCTTGATCATCTCCGCCGACGCCGTGTCCGTCGTCACGATCGGCGCCCCGAGGTCCTGGTAGAGGCGCGCGACGCGCTGCACGTCGTCGGGGCGGTCGCCGCCGACGACGACGCGGTCCGGCTCGCGGAAGTCCGCGACGGCCGAGCCCTCGCGCAGGAACTCCGGGTTCGAGACGTAGCCGACGTCGCCGCGCCCGCGCGCGTCGAGCTCGGTGCGCACGCGCCGGCCCGTGCCGACCGGCACGGTCGACTTCATCACCAGGATCGCGCCCTCCGCGCTCGCGGGCAGCGCCTCGATCACGGCCTCGACGCGCGAGAGGTCCGCATCGCCCGACGGGGTCGGCGGCGTGTCGACGCAGATGACCGCGATCCGCGCCTCGCGGAAGACGTCCTCCATGTCGAGCGTGAAGCTGAGCCGTCCCTCGTTGCGCTGCAGGAGCTCGGGCACGCCCGGCTCGTGGATCGGCACCTCGCCGCGCTGCAGCATCGCCACCCGCTCGGGGTCGATGTCGCGGCAGACGACGGGGTGCCCGAGCTCGGCCAGGCAGGCGGCGGTGACGAGGCCGACGTAG
>JAURLF010000050.1 GCA_030831375.1 Gaiellales bacterium
CCAGCACGAGATCGACCACCTGGGCGGCGTCCTCACGCTCGACCGGGCCGAGCCCGAGGCGCGCCGCGAGGCGATGCGCCTCCTGCGGGAGGGGACGCGCTGAGCGCCCGCGCGCCGTTCGCGGGCACGTCCGCGTTCGGCGCCGCAGTCCTGCGCGGCCTCGTCGAGCGCGGCGTCGAGGTGCCGCTCGTCCTCTGCCAGCCCGACCGCCCCGCGGGGCGCAAACGGCGCCTGACGGCGCCGCCCGTGGCCGCGCTCGCGCGCGAGCTCGGCCTGCCGCTCGTGCAGCCCGAGCGCGCGCTGGAGGCCCACGACGCGCTCGCCGCGACGCGTCCCGACGCGATCGCGATCTGCGCCTACGGGCAGCTCCTGCCGCCGGCGCTCCTGCAGATCGCGCCCTGGCTGAACCTGCATCCGTCGCTCCTGCCCCGCTGGCGCGGCGCGGCGCCGATCGAGCGGGCGCTGATGGCCGGCGACGTCGAGACCGGCGTCACGATCATGCGCACCGAGGCCGAGCTCGACGCCGGGCCGATCGTCGCCGTCGAGCGTTTCGCGGTCGGCCCCGACGAGGACGCGGGCGACGTCGAGCGGCGCGCGCTCGAGGTCGGCGTGCCGGCGCTCGCGCACGCGCTCGCAGCCGCACAGGCGTGCACGCTCGACTGGGTGCCGCAGCCCGCCGACGGCGTCACCTACGCCGCCAAGCTGGAGCGGGCCGACCGGCTGGTCGATCCGCTCTCCGACGGGGCGCTCGAGACCGCGAACCGTGTGCGCGCGCTGCGCCCGCGGATCGGCGCGCTGCTCGACCTCGACGGCGAGACGACGGTGATCTGGCGCGTGACGGCCACGCAGGAGCCGCTCGCCCCGGGGCAGGTCCGCGTCGTGGACGGGGCGTTGGCGATCGGCCTCTGGGGCGGCTCGCTGTGCGTCGAGGAGCTGCAATCGCCCGGCAAGCGCGCCCTGCCCGCCGCGGACTGGCTGCGCGGCCGCCGCGCGCCGCCCGTCGCCTGCACGAAGCCCGCATGACGGACGCGCGCGCCGTGGCCCTCGACGTGCTCCTGCGCGTCGACGAGGACGGCGCGTGGGCCGATCGTGCGTTTGCGACCGCGACCGCCAGGGCCGGGCTCGACGCGCGCGATCGTGCGCTCGCCGCGCGGCTCGCAGCCGGCGCCGTCAAGGGCCGGCGGCTGCTCGACGCCGCCGTCCTCGCCCTCGCCGAGCGCGACCCGGCCGGCCTCGACCCCGTCTGCCGCAACGCGGTCCGGCTCGGCGCCTGCCAGCTGCTCCTGCTCGACCGGGTGCCACCGCACGCCGCCGTCTCGACCGCCGTCGACCTCGCCCGTGCGCGGCGCGGGGCCGGGGCCGCGGGGCTCGTCAACGCGCTGCTGCGGCGCGTCGCCGACGGCGGGCGCGCCTGGGTCGACGCGCTGCCCGACGCGACGGCGGCGGAGGCGGCGCTGCGGCGCTCGTACCCGGACTGGATCGCGGAGGCCTGGTCGACCGTCTACGGCCCCGTCGCCGCGCGTGCCCTGATGGACGCCGGCAACGAGCCGCCCGAGCTGGCGCTGCGGATCAACCGGCTGCGCGACGGGGCCGCGGAGCGCGTCGAGGATGAGCTCGCGGGTCTCGGCGCGACGCTGCGGCGCGACCCCGACGCGCCCGATGCGCTTGTCGTGGAGGGCGCCGTCGACCTCGCCGCCACCCGGGCCTTCGCCGCCGGCGACCTCGTGCCGATGAGCCGCTCCGCGCAGCGGATCGCGCCGCTGCTCGCTCCCGCGTCCGGTATGCGCGTCCTCGACGCCTGCGCGGCGCCCGGCGGCAAGGCCGGGCACCTGGCCGCGCTGATGGGCGGCGGAACGGGCCTCGTCTGCGTGGAGCGCGACCCGGGCCGTGCGGGCCAGCTCGCCGACGCGCTCCGACGGCAGGGCGTCACCGGGCACGAGCTCGTCTGCCAGGACGTGCTGCGCCTCGACGTCGCGCTGACCGGCTTCGACCGGATCCTCCTCGATGCGCCCTGCACGGGCCTCGGGACGGTCGGCTCGCGCCCCGACCTGCGCTGGCGCCGCGAGGCCGCCGACGCCGTGCGTCTCGCCGCCCTGCAGCGGCGGATGGTCGACCTCCTGGTCGACCGGCTCGCCCCCGGCGGCGTCCTCGTGCTCGCGCTGTGCACGCTCGGCACGGCCGAGGCCGAGGCGGCGGGCGGGCACCCCGCCGACCTGCGGCTCGAGCTGCGGCCCGACCTGGGCGCGGGCGAGGGGTTCGTCGCGGTGCGTCTCAGCGCGGCCCCGTAGCGCGCGTCCTGCCATCATGCGCGCATGGCGCGCGACGAGTCCTGGCTCACCGAGGTGCAGGTCTGCCCGTCGATCCTGGCGGCGGACTTCGGCGCGTTCCGCGCGCAGGTCGTCGAGCTGATGGATGCGGGCGCGCGCACGTTCCACGTCGACGTGATGGACGGGCACTTCGTGCCCGTGATCACCTTCGGCCACGAGGTGGTCGAGGCGATCGCCGACGAGGTCCACAGCCGCGGCGGCGCGCTCGCGGTCCACATGATGGTGCAGGAGCCCGAGCGGCTCGCGGCCGACTACGCCAAGGCCGGCGCCGACTCGTTCACGATCCACGTCGAGGCGACGCGCGACATCCACCGTGCGCTGCAGATCGTCGAGGAGCACGGGATGATCCCGGGCGTCACGCTCAACCCGGCCACGCCCGTGGCGGCGATCGCCGAGGCGGCCCGCTACGCGCGCAACCTGCTCTGCATGAGCGTCAGCCCGGGCTGGGGCGGGCAGGCCTTCATCGACGCCACGCTCGAGCGCCTGCCGGAGATCCGCGCGCTCGCCGGCGCGGGCGTCGGCGTCGAGGTCGACGGCGGCATCGGCCCGGCGACGATCGAGGGCGTCTACCGGGCCGGCGCGAACCGGCTGACCGCGGGCTCGGCGATCTACAAGCAGCCCGACCCGGGCCAGGCCTACGCGGACCTCGTCGAGCGCGTGCGCGCGGCCGGCGCGGCGATCGCCTGAGCGTCCCCCCGGCCGGGGCCACGCTACGCCGACCGCGGGCGGCGGGCCACTCGGCGCGGCTCGCCTACCCTTCCCGCGTGATCGACGACGCCGATCGCCTGCAGCTGGCCCGCGCGCTCGAGCTCGCCGAGCGGGGCGCGCGCACGGCCGCCCCGAATCCGCTCGTCGGCTGCGTGATCGCCCGCCACGGCACGGTCGTCGCCGAGGGTTGGCACGTGCGACCGGGCGAGCGGCACGCGGAGGCGATGGCCCTCGACGTCGCGCAGGAGGGCGCGCGCGACGCGACCGCCTACGTCACGCTCGAGCCGTGCGCCCATGCGGGGCGCACGCCGCCCTGCTCCGACGCCCTGATCCGGGCGGGGGTCGCGCGCGTGGTGGTGCTGGCCGGGGACCCCGCCCCGCACGCGGACGGTGCGAGCCTCCTGCAGTTCGCCGACGCGGGCATCCCCGTCGACATCGCCGACGACGACGACCCGCTGGCGATCGCGGCCCGCCGCCAGAACGCGGGCTTCCGGACGTGGCACGCGGAGGGGCGCCCGCACGTGACGTACAAGGCCGCGCAGACCCTCGACGGGCGCACCGCGACCCGTGCGGGCGACAGCCGCTGGATCTCCGGCCCCGAGAGCCGCGCGCGGGTGCACGAGCTGCGCGCTCGGGCCGGGGCGGTCCTGGTGGGAGCCGGCACGGTGCTGGCCGACGACCCCGAGCTGACGGCGCGCGACTGCGAGCCGCCGGCCGAGCGCCAGCCCCTGCGGGTGGTCTGGGACCGCGCGCTGAGGATCGCCGAGGAGTCGCGGCTGGCCCGCACGACGGAGCGGGGAGCCGTGCTCGTGCTCTGCGCCCCCGGCGCGGACCCGGCGCGGCGTGCGGCGCTCGAGGCGGCCGGGGTGGAGGTGGCCGAGGCCGCCGACCTCGCGGCCGGTCTGGCGCTCCTGCACGCGCGCGAGGTGCAGACGGTGCTCTGTGAGGGCGGGCA
>JAURLF010000051.1 GCA_030831375.1 Gaiellales bacterium
AGGGCGCCGAACGCGAGCAGTGCGGCGGCGACGGCGACGAGGCGTGGGATCAGGCGCGTGCGCTCCATGACGCGCAGCGTACCCCCAGTCGGGCGGCGGTGGGGCACTCGGCGCCGGCGACCGCCGGCGGTAGACTCGGGGAGATGGCGACGCCCTCCTGGCACGAAGACTGGTTCCCGGAGCTGCGCGACGAGCGGCCGTGGACGATGGAGGAGATGATCGACGCGGAGCCGGAGCTGGCTGAGCGGATCGCGTCCCTGAAGGCGCTCGCGAAATCGTTCGAGCGGTTCGCGAAGCGGCTCGCCGAGGTGCACGCCGCGGGCGAGCCGATCACCGTGGTCGGCTGCGGCACCAGCGAACACGCGGCGCGCGCCGTCGCCGTCCAGCTCGACGAGGCGTTCGGCCACAAGGGCGTCCGGCCCGTCGGCCGTCAGGCACTGGAGGCCGCGCTCGACATGCCGGAGGGCGGCGCGGTCCTGGCGATCTCGCACGACGGCGGCACGCGCGGCACCCTGCACGCGATGCGCGCCGCCGAGGAGGCCGGCGCCTGGGTCGGGCTGATCACCGCGAACCCCGATGCCGCGCTCAAGGAGGCCGCGAACGCGGTCGCCCTGACGCCCCTGCAGGACACGAGCTGGTGCCACACCGTCGGCTACCTGTCGCCGATGACGGCGGGCGCCGTGATCGCGGGCCTGATCGCGGGACGCCCGGTCGACGCCGGCGCGCTGCGCGCCCATCTGCGCGAGTGCCTGGCGCTGCGCGCGCAGGCCGCGGAGATCGCGCAGGCGTTCTCCGGCATCGACCGCCTGATCGCGATCGGCGGAGGGCAGGACCGGATCAGCGCCGACGAGCTCGTGCTCAAGGTCGAGGAGGGCCTGCACCTGCCGTCCGCCGCCCGCGACCTCGAGACGTTCCTGCACGGCCACCTGCCGGCGTGCGACGAGCGGACCGGCCTCGTCGTCTTCGCGACGGACCACCGCGGCCGCGCCCGGCGCACGGACCGCGGCCGGCTCGCGCTGCGTGCCGCGCGCCGCGTCGGGATGCCGTGCGCGGCGATCTTGGTGCCGGCCGTCGAGGGCGTCTGGGGCCGCGAGTTGACGAGCGCCGGCCGCCTGCTCCTCCCCCACGCCGCGAAGCTGATGCCGACCACGAGCGCCCTGACCGCGAGCGCGATCGCGCTGCAGGTGCTGACGCTCGAGCTCGTGCATGCGCGCGGCACGTACCCGGACCTGATCCGGCGGGAGGAGGAGGCGTGGCGCGAGGCCGCGGCCATCGCGGAGAACGACGAGGAGTGGTAGGAGTCCGGACATGAGCGACCCCATGAGCCCCGCCGCCCGGGAACTCGTCACGGCCGTGCAGCATCTGCGCGGCGCCGACCACGCCCTGCGCCAGTGCCTGACCCTGCTGCGGCAGGGCGGCGACGACGTGCCGGAGACCGTCGAGGACGCGCTGTCCCTGGTCTCCGACGCCCTGCAGACCCTGGAGTCGTGAGCCCCGACGAGGCGCTCGCGCTCGCCTGCGCGGCGTTCGACATGGATCCCGCGGGCGCGTCCGTCATGCGCGCCGCCGACGCCATCACGGTCGCCCTCGACGACGACCACGTCGCGCGCGTGATCCCCGACCCCGACGAGGATGCGCGCCGCGCCCTCGAGGCGGCTCTCCTCCTGCCGCGCCTGCTCCAGCGCCTCGACGACCCGGTCGAGCGGGACGGCGCGCTCGTCGTCGCCTACCCGCGCGTGACACCCGGGCTCGACGGGATCGCCGACCTGTCCCCGGCCGGCGCGAGCCTGGCGGCCCACCACGCCCAGGGCCGGATCCTGCTCCGGCAGGGCGCCGTCGACCTGCCGGAGCTCGACCCGCTCGGCCTCGCGGACCGCTGGCTCACGCGCGCCCCCGGCGTCCTCAGCCGCGACGAGACGGCGGACCTCATGCGCGCCCTCGAGGCCCGCTGGGCGCTCGTCGAGGGCGAGCGGGCCGTCCTCCACGCCGATGCGCACCCCGCCAACTGGTTCGCGGACGACGCGGGCCCGTGGCTGATGCTCGACCCCGAGTACCTCTCGATCGGCCCCGCCGTCTACGACCTCGCACCGCTCGAGGTCGTCGAGCGGCGCCTCGGCGCGGGCCCGTCGCGGTTCGCCTCGTGCCGAGCCGGCTACGAGCAGGCCGCGGGACCGGTCGATGGGGCGGCGCTGGCGGCCGCCGTCGGCGCGCGCGAACTCCTCGCGGTGGCGTGGCTCGCCCCCCGGGTCGCAGACGCCGCGACCGCCGGGCACGCACGCGACCGCCTCGCGGACGCCCTCGGCGGGCGTGCCGGCTCCTGGCGCACTTAGCCGCACCCGCACCGCCGCGACACACCGTCGCGGCGGTGCGTCGCGGCGGCGCGTCTAGCCCGAACCCGTGTCGCTGACCCGGACCAGGCCGCCGGTGACGCCGACGTAGCCGGCGCCGTCCGGACCGAGGTAGAGGGACGCGTAGTTGTTGTTGTAGGCGGCCCCGGTCCCGACCAGGATGCTGAAGACGCGCTTGCCGGTGCGGAGATCGAGCGCGGTCCAGTACCACCGGTCGATGGTGCCGGGGCCCTTCGGCTTGCTGTAGGTGTAGATGAGACCGGTGGCGGCCGATGCCTTCGGCACCACCGACGGAGCCGAGATGGCCCGGTTCTGCCACACCGTCCTGCACGTCCCCGCGGTGCTGACGTCGACGCGGGTGATGCCGGGTGTCGTCGTGCGCCCGAGCGTCGTCGACTGCGGCCCGACGTTGCCGTAGTTGTTCTCCGCGATCAGGGTGCTCCCGATCGCGATCAGGGAGTTCTCCGTCGCGCTCCTGCCCGACGGGAAGATCGGCTTCCGGCAGACCTCCGCACCGGTCCGCGTGTCGTACACGACGACGTTCTCCCGCGGCGCCGCGTTGTCGACGATCGCCACGCGGTTGCGCGGCATGAGCGTCGGCGTTGTGCCGGAACCGATGCTCTTCTGCCCCGGCTTCTGCGTCCCCGCGTTGTCGTACTCGACCCGCCACGTCGGGCTCGGGAAGGTGGTGACGTCGAACCGGTACAGCGCCTTCGTGCTCACGACGTACACGCCGCCGTTCCGTCCCATCGCGAAGGAGTTGGCGATCTGCTCGTCGCCAGCGGCGGTGCCGAGCGTCATCGCCCGCGTCACCTTCGTGCCGCGTTCGATGTACCCGACAACCCCCTTGTTGAGCGTGACGAACCAGATGTTGCCCGCGAAATCCGGGAGCGCCGACTCGATCACGTCGCCCTCGGCGACCACGCCGGTCAGGTCGACGTCGGAGACCGCAGTGAACGACGTCCGCTTCCCGGATACGGAGATCCGGTAGGTGATCACGTGCCGCGTGGCGGTCGCGACCACGGCGCGGTCGCGGTTGTCGAGGTAGAAGTACCCGCCGGAGAGCTCCGTGTAGTCGCGCGTCGCGGGCCCGGCGGAGCGCGTGGTCCGTTCATCGGCACCGACGGACGGCAGCGCGGTGCGCGTGATGATCCGGAGCGTGGTGGGATCCATCAGGGTCAGGTACGCGGGCCGGCCCGGCAGCAGGCAGATCGCGACGATCTGGCCCCTGCTCGTGAACGTCACGCTGGCGCACTCGCCCTTCGCGAGGACCGACGTGACCGACGTCTCGCCGCCGATCGGCCCGGCCTGGGGGTACGCGTCGGTCATCGAGGAGTCGTTGTGGATGTTCGAGGTGCTTCCCGCCGCCATGAACGGGTTCTGTGCGACCGCCGGCATCGCGAACGGATTGGCGATCGCGGGACGCCCGATGTACGGCGTCGCCTGGGCCTGACCTCGGCCCGGCGGAATCGAGCGGGCCGAGGCGTCCAGCGGAATCGCCACGGAGACGGCGAGCGCCGCGAGCGCGATCGCCCCCCCGCCTCCCAGACGACGCGGCCGGCGTCTCGCGAGCCGGTCGCCGCGGCCGGCGGATGTCGATGCGAACAGCATGATGGTCTCCTGACGATGGTGCGGTGGTGGCGGGCAGTTCGGGATGCCGACGACGCGGGTCGGACCTAGCGACCGCCGACGTAGGTGTCGGGTGAGAAGACGAAGTTCGTCATCGCGTCGTTGTTGGCGTAGGGCTGCTGCACCGGCGCCTTGCGCTTGGCCTTGCGCTGCCGGACCAGCAGCGCCGCGAGCGCGGCGACCGTGTCCTGGCTGGCCGGGTCGCTGGCGAGGTTGGTCAGCTCCGCCGGGTCCCGCGTGACGTTGTAGACCTCGAACTCGTCCGCGGCCTTGCCCTGCTGGCCTTGGGCGGCATCCGGCTGCGTCGACTTGACGTAACGGGTGGCCGTCGTCGGGCCACCGGTCGTGACGGTGCCGTCCACGATCGTCATCACGTCGACCGCCGGGTCGCCGCTGCCCGGTGCGGGCTGGCTGCTCCACATCGCCGTGTTCTCGAAGTAGCGGGAGTACTTCCAGAGCTCCAGCTTGCCGCCCTTGCCGGTCGGCAGCTTGGCCAGCACCGTCTCGATCGAGTTCGGCTGGACGACGGGCGCGTACTCGACGTTGTTCCACGCGATCTGCCGCTGGCCCCGGAAGGGCGCGTCGTCGGTCATGAAGTACTGCGGCTGCTCCGGCACGTCGGATTCGACGCCGAGGATGAGTCCGGACAGGTCCCGGCCCGGCAGCTTGCGCACCTGCGTGTGCGTCTCGAGCAGCGCCGGGCGGAGCGCCCGCTCGCTGAGCCCCGCGAGGCCGAGCATCGTGGGCAGGAGGTCGGCGTGGCTCGTGAGGAGGTCCGTCGAGCGCGCGGCCGGGAACAGCGTGGGACTGTGGATCATGAACGGCACGTGGATCGACTCCTCGTACGCGTTGTGCCACTTCTGGAACAGCCCGCCGTGGGCGCCGAGCAGGTCGCCGTGGTCGGACAGGAAGATCACGATCGTCTCCCGGTAGTCCTGCTCCGACTCCTGCAGCGTCGAGAGGACGCGGCCCATGGAGCCGTCCACGTTCTTCTGCAGCTGGTAGTAGAAGCGCTGCTGCGGCGGCTCCCCGAGCGTCGGCTGGAGGCCCTGCTGGTAGACGGTCCGATAGCTGGCCTGCGCGCTGGGCTTGGTCGCCAGATCCTCGCCGCGCGACCGGTCGTACAGGTCGGTGAACAGGTCCTGCGGGACGTTCGAGCCGCGCAGCTGCTGCGCCAGGTACAGGTTTCGCTGCGCCAGCGATCCGAGCCCCCACAGGGTGATGTCGTGGGGGTTGACGAAGGAGGTGACGGCGAGCCACGGGCGCGTGGAGGTGCGCAGGTGGCGCAGCAGCTCGACACCCTGCTGCGCGTAGGCCTGATCGCGCCCGCGACCGCCCGGCCCGGACGATCCGGAGTTGAGCGGGCTGGCCCCATGCGGATCGGGGCCGATCCAGCCGCGGAACCCGTACGGGTCGAGGCGATCCGCCTTCAGGTAGACGTTCGCCAGACGGGGGTTGACGCGCGCGTCCTGCGTGTACGACGGCAGCGGGTTGTACGTGCCGGGCTGGTACAGGTCCGCCTCCGACACGTGCCACTTGCCCTTGTAGTACGTGTCGTAGCCGCCGGCGCGGAACCAATGGCCCATCGTCGGCACCGTGGTCGGGTCGAGCCAGTAGAGGTCCGCCTCCGGCGCCCGCTTCGCGATCCCGCCGGTCCCGGTCAGGCCGTGCAGCGACGGATACTGGCCCGTGAAGAGGGACGCCCGCGACGGCGAGCAGGCCGTCGCCATGGCGTAGTGATTGGTGAACTCGAGCGCGTTCGCGCGCAACGCCTCCTCCGTGCGGAGGTTGCGCTTGCGCCATGCGCGCAGGCGCTCGCTCTCGTAGGCCATCGGGACGCGCTTCTCGTCGACCATGATGACCAGGAAGTTCGGCCGCTTCGTCAGGCGCCCGCGCGGGGTGAACGGCGGCGGCGGCGCCCCCGCCGCCGGTCCCGGCAGCAGCGCGGATCCGACCGTCAGCGCCCCGGCGGCGAGTCCCGCCTGGCGCAGGAACCGTTGTCGCGAGTAGCGGTTGGTGGAATCGGTCATGGTGCCTCCTGAGCGAGCCGGCCGGTGCGGGACGACGGTGGGGAGCGACGGGCGGTGAACTACGGTGGCCCATGCGGAGTGTCCCCGGGGGCCGCCTGGGGGCATGGCGGGGAATCCCTCGATCTCGGGGTCGATGCGCACGGCTGTGGTTGAATTGCCGTCCGATGCCGACATCGCAGCTCAGGGTGCTGGTCGTCGAGGACGACCCGTTCACCCGCACCACGCTCTGCGGAGCGCTCCGGAACGAGGGCGTGCGCGTTCTGGCCGACGTCGACAGCGCGGCCCGCGCCCTGGAGGCCGCCGACCGACTGCGTCCCGATGCCGCGCTCGTCGACCTCGAACTCGGCGACGGGCCGAGCGGGGCCGACTTCGCGGTCGAGGTCCGCCGCCTGATGCCCGAGATCGGCATCGTGATCCTGACCAGCTACGAGGACCCGCGCCTGGCCGGACTGGACATCGAGCGGCTCCCCACCAACGCCCGGTACGTGATCAAGCGCGACCTGCGCGACGCGAGTGCGCTCGTCGCGACCCTGGCACGGGCGATCGAGGCCGCGCGCGGGCAGATCGCGTCACCCGCGGCGGTGCAGCTGCGCTCGCGCGGCGCGACCGATCATCTGACCGACGCGCAGATCGAGATCATGCGGCTCGTCGCCGCCGGCCTCACCAACCATGAGATCGCCCGTCGGCGCTACGTCAGCGAGAAGTCCGTCGAGCGGATGCTGATGCGGATCGCCCGCGAGCTCGACATCCCGACCGATTCGGCGACGAATCGGCGCGTCCTGATGACGCGCGCGTACATGCGGCTGTCGAGCGGCGGCGATGGCTGATTCCCCCAGCCTGCGCGAGCGGGTCGGCGGCCGCTGGGCGGTCTCGTGGGCGTTCGCCGCGACCGTCGTGGTCCTCGCCACGCTGGCCTTCCCGTACGCGACGCCGATCAGCGGCCCCCCGGTGTCGGTGCCGGCGCTGATGGCCCTGGTCGGCGTCGTCGACATCGTCTCCGTGCTGCTCGTGCCGCTGGCGGGGCTGACGGTGTTCCGCCGGAGGCGCACCCACCCGGTCCCCGTCTGGGCGGTGTTCGCGCTCGGCGCATCGATCGCGCTCGTGCGCGAGATCCTGCTGCGCCAGACCCTCGCCGCATTCGACCTCCGCATCGAGTCCGACACCCCGCTGCGGGTGCTCACCATCATGCTGCTCGGCGGCGCCCTGGCCGTCGGCTTCGCACTGGTGCTCGACGAACTCGAGCGGCTCCGACGCGACATCGACGACGTCAACGAGGGGCTGATCCAGCTGCGCGAGCAGGAGCGCCTCGGCGACGCGCTGATCGCCTCGATCGAGCGGGTGACGGAAGCGGAGATCGCAGCGGCCGCGAACGCGGTCCTCGACGACATCGGCGAGCGCATCGAACACGACGGCGCGGACCGCCACGGCGCGGCCCCCGGCGATCTGCGTGCATTCGTCGACGCGCGCCTGCGCCCGCTGAGCGTCGAGCTGTACGAGCTCCAGGAGTCGTCCGTGCCGCTGGTGCGGATGCGGGACGTGCTGCGGATCGGGCTGCGCTCGCGCCCTGTCCGGCCGGGCGCCACGGCGCTGCTCGTCGGCCCGCTGATGCTCGTCTACCAGCTGGAGCGATTCCCGCTCGGCGAGGCGCTGGTGCAGTCAGTGATGCACGCCGCGCTCGTGTACGCCGTGCTCGCCGTCGTGGCCGTCGCGGTCCGTCACGGGATCATCCGCGGCTTCCAATTGCCCTTGGCCGCGGGCCTCGCGATCGTCGCCACCTCCGCCAAGGTCATCTACCTCAATGTCGACGGCCCGCTGATCGGCTCGGGGATCCTGATCGCCAACGGCACCCTGATCGTCACGGCCGTCGTCTCGGTCACGCTGCTCGACGCGCTCGTCAACAGCCGCACGGCGACCGTGCCGACGATCCGCGCGACCCTCGACGAGCAGACGATCGACGCGATCGCCGAGCGCCGCGAGCTGGTCCGCGTGAGTCGGGATCTGGCCACCTACGTGCACGGGACGCTGCAGTCGACGCTGCTCTCGGTGGCGTTCGCGATCGAGGACGCGACGCGGACCGGCGACGATCAGCGCGTCGTCGACGCCCTGCAGGACGCCCGCATGGCGCTCCGCTCCGTGACCGCGACGGACCAGGGGGTCGTCGACGACCTCGAGCAGGAGCTGCGGCGGCGCGCGGAGCAGTGGCTCGGCTACCTCCAGGTCTCCGTGACCGTCGCCTGCCCGTTCCCGATCCCGCCGGAGGCGATCCGCACCGCGAGCGGCATCATCCAGGAGGCGCTCGTCAACGCGCGCAAGCACGGCCGCGCGACGCACGTGCGGATCTCCGCCTCCATGGAGGCCCGGGATCTCCTCGTCCTGCGGGTCCGCGATGACGGCATCGGCCCGCGCGGCGGTGCACGCGGCCTCGGCTCCCGGCAGCTCGACGCGTCCGCCCCGGGGGCCTGGTCGCTGGACCCCAACCCCGAGCGCCCCGGGGCGACCCTGACGGCGATGCTCAGGCTGCGCGTGCCGGCGCCGACGCAGCCGGCGCCATGATGCGCCCCGAGCCGTCAACCCCGTCCGGCTGCAGCGCCCGCTAGTCGTCCACAGCGGGTGCCGCTCGCCGCGCGCCCTCCAGATCCAGGTCGGGAAGGATCCGGTCGAGCGGGCGCGGCAGGGTCCAGGTGCGCTCCCCGAACAGCAGCAGGATCGCAGGCGCCTGGAACAGGACGAGGAGCGCGGCGAGGGCGACGGCGGTGGTCAAGCCGACCCCGAACTGCTTGATCACCGGATCGTCGACGAGGATGAAGCTCCCGAAGACCGCCATCATGATCAGCGCGGCCGCACCGATCACCTTCGCGCTCGCGGCGAGCCCTTCGCGGACCGCCGCCGCGTGCGGCACGCCCCTGGCGTGCAGGGCCTGCACGTGGCTGACGAAGAACACCTCGTAATCCATCGACAGGCCGAACAGCGCCGCGAACATCATCAGCGGCACGTAGCTCGCAATCGGGACCGTCCCGTACGGCGCATCCAGGCCGATCAGGTCGAGGCCGTACCCGTCCTGGAAGACGAGCGTCAGCACGCCGAAGGAGGCCACCGCCGAGAGGATGTTCGTGATCGCCGCCTGCACGGCCACCAGGATCGAGCGGAAGGCGACCACGAGCAGCAGGAAGCTGATGATGACCACGGCGAGGATCACGAACGGCAGGCGCTTGGTGATCAGCGCGGCCAGGTCGACGTTGCCCGCGGTGGTGCCGCCGACGCTGACCGTCATGCCGGGGCCGGTCGCCGGCGGGATGACCGCGTCCCGCAGCTCCTCCACGAGCGCGGCCGTCGCCGGATCCGCCGGACGCGTCCCGGCGATGACCGAGAGGATCACGGCGTCCCCCGCGTCGTTGATCGTCGGCTGCACCACGCGCTCGACGTTGGCGGGTGCCGCCAGCGCGTCCTGAAGTCGGACGATGCGCGGATCGGTGCCGCGCTCGTCGCCTCCGGCCTTCGTCATCTCGGCGGTCAGCTCGTCCTGCAGGGCGAGGGCCTGGTCCTGCTCGGCCTCCGCGGCCTGCTTCTGCGCCTCGAGCTCATCGGCCTGCGCCTGCAGTGCCGCGCCCCGAGCGTTCAGCGATGCCGCCTCGCGCTCCAGCGCCGCGACCTGCCGCCGCAGGGCGGCCTCCTGCCGCTCGAGCGTCGCCGCCGCGGCCTGCACGGTCGCCGCCTGCGCCGTCACCTGCGCGGCGCGTGCCACCGCCGTCTGCGTCTGGCGCGTCAGCACGGCCGCGCGCCGCGCGTTCGCCGCGAGCTCGCGCTCGGCCACGGCCAGCGCCGCGGTCGCCGCGGCGAGCAGCGCGTCGACGCGGCTGAGCGCGCGCTGCAGGGCCGCCTCTGCCAACGGGTTCCCCGCGGCGGACGCGATCGCCGCCCGCAGTTCCGCCTCCTCCGCCTGCAGGCTGGCGATCTCCGCCGTCAGCGTCGAGGCGCGGGCGGTGAGCCGCGCGCTGGCGGCCTGCAGGAGCGCCGCGCGGCCGCGCAGCCGTTCGGCCTGCCGCGCGAGCGCTCCGGCCTCGGCGCGGATGCGCGCCTCCTGACGGCGCAGGTCCGCCGCACGCCGAGCGAGCTCCTCGGCCTGTCGGACGAGCGCGTCTCGCTGACGCGCGAGCTCGGCGGCCTCGGCCTCGAGCACCTCCTGCTCGGCCGTGAGCTCGTCGGCCGCGGCCGTCAGGGCGGCCTGCTGCTCCTCGAGGTCGGCCTTGAGCGCCATCGCCTCGTCGTACTGGCTCTGGTACGCGTCGCTCGCGTGCGCCGGCGGGTCGAGCGTGACGGCGACCACGAGCGGCCCGTTGTACCCGGGGCCGAACCCGTCGGAGAGCAGGTCGAAGGCCTGGCGCTCGGTGGTGTCCGGCGAGGTCACGCCGACATCCTCCTGTCCGAGCGCGAGCGTGGCGACGGGGATCATCAGCGGCACGAGGATGGCGGCGGCGATCAGGCACGAGCGACGCGGGTGCCGCGTCGCGATCTCCGCACCGCGCGTCCAGACCGACGGCTCCGACGGCGGCCGCTCCGGGCCGCGCCGCGACGGCAGGCGAACGCGGTCGACGGCGCCGCCGAGCACCGCCAGGACCGCCGGGAGCAGCGTGATGGCGGCGAGGACGGCGGTGAGGACGGCGATCGCGCAGGCGTAGCCGAGCGACGTGACGAACGGGATGCCCGCCACGGCGAGCGCGAGCAGGGCGACCATCACCGTGCCGCCCGCGAAGACGATCGCGCCGCCGCTGGTGGCCACGGCCTCCGCGATCGAGGCTCGCGGATCCATGCCGTCCCGACGCATCTGCTGGCGGTGCCGTGAGATCAGAAACAGCGAGTAGTCGATCCCGACGCCGAGCCCGATCATGGTCGCGAGGGTCGGAGCGATCGACGCGATCGAGATGACATGCCCGAACAGGCCGACGACGGCCAGGCCGATCGTCAGCCCGAAGACGGCGGTCAGGATCGGCAGACCCATCGCCACGAGGCTGCCGAAGGTGAAGGCGAGGATCACCATCGCGGCGATCAGCCCGATCACCTCGCTGGATTCCGTGCCCTGCACCGACAGGGTGGCGCCGACCGGTCCGCCGACGGCGACCTCCATCCCCGCTGCGCGGCCGCGCTCCGTGCCGATCCGGTAGACCTCCTGCGCGGTGGCCTCGTCGAGATTCGCGCTGTCGATGGTCAGCAGCACCGGCATCACCGCGTAGCGCCCGTCGTCGCTCACCAGCCCGGCGGCCTCGTTCGCGAACGGGTTCGTCACCGAGAACACATCGGGCAGTCCGGCCAGCTCGTCGTAGGTGTCGGTGATCGCCTGCTGGTTGGGCCCGCCGTCGGCGAGCGACCCGCTCGCCACGTGGAAGACGATCGGACTGCTGCCGTTCTCCTGCGGCGAGAAGCGCTCGGCGAGGAGGTCGTATGCCGCCTGGCTGTCGGTCCCCGGCAGCGCGAGGTCGTTGCTCGTGACGGCACCCACGCGTCCGACGACCAGGGTCATCGCGACGGCGAGGACGACCCAGATGAGGATCACGACCCAGCGGAAGCGGACGCTGAAGGCGCCGAGCCCGTGCAGCAGTCGGCCGAGCATCAGCCCCGCGCCTCCGCCCCGTCGCCGCAGAGCCCGGTGTGGAGAACCAGCATCGCCGGTTCACCCTACGAAGAAATCCGCACCCCCGAGGGGGGAAACCCCCCACCCGCGTGCACCACGGGGCTCATCGCACCGCTCGCCCCGCGGACCCATTCCGCAGCTCACGGCCTTCGCCGCGCGAGGACGCGCCGACCCGGGCCGACCCGGTCGGCGCGACTCGCCGGACCCGCAGCGTGCGCTTCCAGACGACCCTGCCGGACCGCTGCAGCTCGACGCGCCAACGGCCGGCCGGCACGCGCACGCGGCAGATCGTCGACGCGCCCTTGACCGCGCAGCGCCCACGGCGGACCACGCCGCCGCGGCGCGTCCGGACGGTGTACCCCGGCCGCGTATTGGGGACGCGGACGACGATCGTCCGCCCGACGACCCGCACCCGCGGCCGCGCGGAGGTCGCGACCCCGCCCGCGCCGGACGATCCGGCCGGAGGCGTGGCCCCCGTCGTCGCCGCGCCGCGGCGCATCAGCGACGAAAGGAGCGCCATCTTCTCCGCCTGGATGGTGATCCAGTCGTCCATGAGCACGCCGCCGGTGTCGCCCGAGTTCGGGTTCCACGCCCAGAAGGTCCAGTTCATGCCGCGCTCCGCCAGGTAGTCGGCGAACTGGGTGATCCACTGCCCTTCGACGGTCGCCGGATCGACCTGCTTGGCGCCGAACTCGCCGATCAGGATCGGCGCGATGCCCGACTCGTGGATGTAGCCGAACCCCTTCTGCCAGCGGTCGGCGAGCGTCGCCGCCATGTTCGGGTCGGAGAACCACGGCTGGGGGTAGACCTCCGGGCCGTACTCATGCGGCGAGTAGACCAGGCGATTGGCGACGGGCAGCCGGACCGGGTTGGCGCGCACGCCCTCGAGGTTGCCGCCCCACCAGTGCCGATCGAGTTCCTGCCCGCCGACGACCGGCCCCTCGATACCCTCGACCACGATCAGCCAGTGCGGCGCGATCGCCTGGACGGCGGCGCCGGCGCGCTCGGCGGCTCGGCGCCAGTCGTTGGCGGCCCCCGTGCCCCAGGTGGCCTCGCCGTGCGGCTCGTTCTTGAGGTCGGCGGCGACGACGTTCGCGGTGCGCGCGTAGCGCGTCGCGAGCAGACGCCAGGTCGCCACCCAGTCATCCTCGCTGTAGCCGCCGAGGCCGTACCAGAGCGGATGCGTGAACGAGTCGTCCGTCGTCGAGTGGTTGTCGAGGATGACCATCAGGTCGTTGCGGCCCGCCTCCGCGATGATCTCGTCCATCACCTCGAGCGGCGCCTTCCCCTGCAGCGCCGCATTGCGGCCGTTGCCGAAGTCGATCCCGCTGGTCGTCGACGACCCCACCATCTGCAGCGAGAACGGCAGTCGGATCGTGTTGAACCCCTGCCCGCGGATCTGGGCGAGCATCGACCGGTAGTCGCGCGACCAGAGGCCATGCGGCGCGTGCGTCGAGGTCTCGAACCCGAACCAGTTCACACCCTGGAGCACGACCCGATCGCCATTGGCGTCGACGATCGCGTTGCCGCTGGTGGTGAGCGGGGGTCGCACACCGGCAACGGCGACGGCCGGGGCGCTGAGCGTCGCGAGGACGCCGATGGCGATGAGCAGGGTGCGATACAGGTGACACAGGCGCATGGAGTCCTCAACCGGGCGGGAACAGGGTCGACGCCCACTCAACCACCTCGAGCGACACCGGACGGTGGGGAACCCCTCGCCGGCCGGAACGGGCCGACCGCTGCTAGCCCGGTGGCACCTTCGCGCCCGGGTTCATGATGCCGTGCGGGTCGAGCACCGCCTTCAGGCGCGCCTGGACGGCGAGCAGCGCCGGGTCCTGCTCGGCCGCGGCCTCGGCCTTGAAGCGGCCGACGCCGTGCTCGCCGGTGATCGATCCGCCGAGCGAGCGGGCGAGCGCGAACAGTCGCGGCGCGGCCGCCGTGGCCCGTTCGAGCTGGCGCGGATCCGAGCGGTCGAACATGAACGAGGCGTGGAGGTTGCCGTCGCCGGCGTGGCCCCAACTGGTCGTCTCGAGCCCGATCTCGTCACCGAGGGCCCGCACCGCGAGGACGGCCTCGGCGAGGCGGTCGACGGGGACGGCGATGTCCTCGCTGAGCTTGCCGCCGTGGCGGGCGAGGACGCCGAGGGAGACGCCGTCGCGCCACGCCCAGATCGGCGCGGCCTCGTCGGGGCCGGGGGCGATCAGGTCGCTCGCCGTGGGGCGCAGCATGTCCGCGATCAGGTCGCGCTCGGCCGTGGCGCCCGTGAGCGTGCCGTCGGCCTCGGCGAGCACGGCGAACTCCGCGTCGGCGGGCAGAACGCCCGGGTAGGTCGCGCGCGCCGCCTCGATCGCACCGCGGTCGAGGAACTCGAGGGCGGACGGCACGACGCCGCTCGCCATGGCCAGGGAGACGGCGTCGGCGCCGTCCCGGGCCGACCCGAACACGGCCAGCACGGGCAGCCGCGCCTCGGGCTCCGGGATCAGGCGCAGCCAGACCGCGGTGACGATCCCGAGCGCGCCCTCCGAGCCGACGAGGAGCGAGCGCAGGTCGAGCGTGGAGACGTCCTTCGGCAGGCCCGCGCCGGTGCGCACGAGCTCGCCCGTGCCGAGCACCGCCTCGAGCGCCATCACCCAGCGACCCGTCACGCCGTACTTGAAGCAGTGCGGCCCGCCCGCGTTCGTGGCGACGTTGCCGCCGATCTGCGACTGCTCGCCGGCGCCCGGGTCGGGTGGGAACCAGAGCGCATCCTCGCGGGCGAGCCGCCGCACCTCCGCGGTGGTGACGCCCGCCTCGACGGCGATCGACCAGCGCTCGGGGCGGCGCTCGCGCACGCTGCGCAGCCGGTCGAGCGACACGACCACCGATCCCAGAACCGGCACGGCGCCGGCGGCGTAGCCCGTGCCGCCGCCACGCGGCACGAGCGGCACCCGGTGCGCGCCCGCCCAGCGCACGACGTCGCGCACCTCCTCGGCCGTGCCGGGACGCACCACCGCCTCGGCCGCCCCGACCACCGCGGCGCTCTCCGTGCCGTCCTGCAGCCAGCCGCGGTCGGCGACGGGCGCCTCGACCCAGTCTGCCCCGACGAGGCGGGCGAGATCGTCGGCGAGCGGGCTCACGGGGCGGGCACCAGGTCGATCTCGCGAAGGCCGTGGTCGAGGACCGCGTGCGGTGCGGCGCGGGCGACCCGGGTGACCGGCACGGCGACCCGGCGCGGCGCGGGCAGGAGCGCGGCGGGCAGCCGCACGGATCCGTCGGCCATGCGCTCGGCGTCCGCCTCGTCGCCGTCAGGGCGCTCCACGGCGAGTGCGTCCTCCTCCGGCCAGCCCACGACCCACAACGACAGCAGGTCGACGAGCGCGCACAGCCGCTGGTCCCGCTCGAGGTCGGCCGGGGCGACGCCGACGGCCGCGGCCTGCCGGTCGGCGGTCGCCCGCCAGCGCGCGACGACGCGGTCGCGCTCGTCGGCGAGGTCCGGATCGGGCACAGGGCGCGCGCCATGCAGCCACGCGACGTGGCGGGCCACCACGGCCTCGGCGTAGGGGTGGTGCTCACCGGCGCGGCGGACGGATTCGTCCGACAGGGCGAGGTGCTCGACGAGCGCGAGATCGAGGAACGTCTCGGGGCCGCCGTCGGGTCCGGGCAGCGGGCCGCGGTCGCGCTCCAGCCAGCCGTCGTCGTGGTGCAGGACGGCGGCCCGGAAGCCGTCGCCGGGGCCGCGCGGGCGCTCATCGAGGCAGGCGAGGATGTCCGCGGCGAGGCGGCCGTGGTCGGGCTGGCGCACCAGCTCCCAGCCGTCGTCGGTAGGGCGCCGGATCATCGAGGCCACTCTAGACTGCCGCCCCGTGACGGCGCTCCTCCCCGGCCTCGCCCGCGCCTCGCTCGAGGTCGCGGGAACCCGCGTCGACGGCGACGACCTCGCCCGTGCCGTCGGCGCCGTCGCCCGCGGCCTGTCCGGCACCGCTCGGGTCGCCCTCTGGTGCGAGGCCCGCATCGAGACGGCCCTCGGCGCCGCCGGCGCGATCGTCGGGGGCGTCGAGCTCGTGCCGCTGAACCCGGCTTCGGGCGATGCGGAGCTGGTGCACGAGACCGGCGACAGCGCCCCCGCGGCCGTCCTCTGCGCCGCCGACGCGGAGCTTCCCGCCGCGCTCGCGGGTCTCCCGCGGATCACCGTCGACCCGGCCGACCGCGCCGAGCCGGTCGCCGAGACGGCCGCTCCGGACGCGACCGCGCTGATCGTCTACACGTCGGGCACGACGGGCCCGCCGAAGGGCGTGGTGCTGGCGCGCCGCGCGCTCGCCGCCAACCTCGACGCCCTCGCCGACGCCTGGGCGTGGACCGCGGACGACGTCGTCGCGCAGGCCCTGCCGCTCTTCCACGTGCACGGGCTCGTGCTGGGCGTGCTCGGCCCGCTCCGCCTGGGCGGCGGCGTCCGCCACGCGGGGCGCTTCTCGCCGGAGGCGATCGCCGATCGGCTGGCAGGCGACGCCACCGTGCTGTTCGCAGTGCCCACGATGCACGGGCGGCTCCTCGCCTCCGCCGAGGCGGACCCGCGCGTCGCGGACGCCCTGCGCAGGGCGCGCCTCGTCGTGTCCGGCTCGGCTGCGCTGCCGGCCCGCGTCCACGAGGCCTACGCCGCCGCAACCGGCCAGCGGATCATCGAGCGCTACGGCATGAGCGAGGCGCTGATGATCGCGAGCGCGCGCCACGACGGCCCGCGCATCCCGGGCGCCGTCGGCACCGCGCTCCCCGGCGTCCGGATCCGGATCGTCGACGACGCGGGCGTCCCCGTTCCGCCGGGCGAGGCGATCGGCGATGTCGAGATCATGAGCGACGCCCTCTTCGACGGCTACCTCGGCAACCCCGACGCGACGGCCTCGGCCTTCCGCGACGGCTGGTTCCGGACGGGCGACGTCGGATCGCTCGACGCGGATGGCGTGCTGCGCCTCGTCGGGCGCAGCTCCACGGACCTGATCAAGACCGGCGGCTACCGGGTCGGGGCGGGCGAGGTCGAGGCCGCCCTGCTCGAGCACCCCGACGTGCTCGAGGCGGCCGTCCTCGGCCTGTCCGACGACGACCTCGGCGAGCGCATCGCCGCATGGGTGGTGATTGCGCCCGGGAGCCCCCTGTCCGATGATGAGCTCGTGCAGCACGTCGCGGACCTTCTCGCCCCCCACAAGCGCCCCCGCACGATCACGCGCGTCGCCGAGCTGCCGCGCAACGCGCTCGGCAAGGTGCAGAAGAAGCGGCTGCTCGTGTGAGCAGCGCCCGCCCGGTCCCGCGCAACCCGCTGCGCAGCCCGCGCACCTACATCCGCGGGGCGTTCACCATCACCGTCGCCGCGGCGACGCTGGTCGTGGCCTCCCAGTTCCTCAGCGGGCTGCAGATCCAGAACTGGACGCACGCCTTCGTCGCGGCGATCGCCATCACGATCGCCAACGCGATCGTCTGGCCGCTCCTGATCCGGATCGCGCTGCCGATCACCGTGCTCACCCTCGGCGTGGCCGGCATGCTCCTCAACGGGCTGATCGTCTGGCTCGCCCTCAACATCTCCGAGGGCGTCTTCGTCGACAGCTTCTTCGCCGCCCTGGTCGTGGCGGTCCTGCTCACGATCACGAACACGGTGGTGACCGGGGTTCTCGGGATCGACGACGACGACTTCTACTTCCGCAACGTGATCCGCCGGCAGGCCCGCCGCCACGCCGACACGACCCTCGACGAGGCGGTGCCCGGGATCCTCTTCCTCGAGATCGACGGCCTCGCCGAACCCGTCCTGCGCCGCGCGATCCGCGACGGGAACGTGCCGGAGCTGGCGCGCTGGATCCGCGAGGGCACGCACCGCCTGGAGGGCTGGGAATGCGACTGGTCGTCGCAGACGAGCGCCAGCCAGGCCGGCATCCTGCACGGGTCGAACGAGGACATCCCCGCCTTCCGCTGGTACGAGAAGGAGCGCGGCGAGTTCGTCGTCTCGAACCACCCCCAGGGCGCCGCGGAGATCGAGCGCCGGCACTCCGACGGCCGCGGCCTCCTCGCCGGCGGCGGTGCAAGCCGCGGCAACCTCGTCACGGGCGACGCGGAGCACACGAGCTTCACGATCGCCGCGCTGCAGGCGCGACCGACGCGCGGCTCCGACTACTTCGCCTACTTCGCCAACCCGTACACGGTGTTCCGCACGCTGATCCTGGGCGTCGTCGACATCGGCCGCGAGCTGCTCGCCTCGGCGCAGCAGATCCGGCGCGACGTCGTGCCCCGCGTGAAGCGCGGCTTCCGCTACGCGCTCCTGCGCGCCGTCACCGTGGTCATCCTCCGCGACATCGCCGTCCAGACCGTCATCTCGGACGCCTACGCGGGCCGCCCCGTCCTCTACTCCACGTTCGTCGGCTACGACGAGGTCGCCCACCACTCCGGCATCGAGCGCTTCGACGCCCTCGAGGTGCTGCGCGGCATCGACCGCGCCTTCGGCCGCGTCGCGCGCGCCGCGGCGACCGCGCCGCGCCCGTATCACGTCGTCGTCCTGTCCGACCACGGCCAGAGCCAGGGCACCACCTTCGAGGACCGCCACGGCCAGACGCTCGAGGCGCTCGTGCACGACGCCTGCGGCGTCGACGGGGCGTCGCTTGCGTTCGACGAGGACGAGGCCTGGTCGCGGCTGAGCGTGGTCGCCACCGAGATCCTCGGGACCCGCAACCGCGTGATCCGCGCCGCCACCCGCGGGCGCCGCACGGGCGACGCGCTGGTGCTCGGCCCTGAGCACGAGCTCGCACTCGAGGGCGCGGGCGCCTTCGACCCGGGCGAGGTGAAGGTGCTCGCCTCCGGCAGCCTCGGGCTCGTCTTCCTCGGCGAGGAGCCGGGGCGCCTGACGATGGAGGAGATCAACGACCGCTACCCGTTCCTGATCCACCGCCTCGTCGCCCACGACGGCATCGGCTTCGTGCTTGTGCGCTCCGCCGAGCGGGGCGCGCTCGCGATCGGGCGTCACGGCGTCCACCACCTGGAGACGGGCCGCGTCGAGGGCGCCGACCCGCTCGCACCGTACGGCCCGAACGCAGCGCGCCACGTGCTGCGCACCGACGGCTTCGCCCACGTCGGCGACCTGATGGTCAACGCGGCCTACGACCCGATGACGGGCGAGATCGGCGCCTTCGAGGAGCTGGTCGGCCACCACGGCGGCCTCGGCGGCGAGCAGATGCACCCCTTCATCCTGTTCCCGTCGGAGTTCGCCTGGCCGGACGAGCCCGTGGTCAGCGCGGAGCGCATTCACGAGATCCTGATCGGCTGGCTGCACGACCTCGGGCACGACGGCGCCCGCGAGAAGCACCTCGAGCGGGTGCGCGCGCTCGAGGCCGCGCAGGCCGGGTGAGCGGGGACCCGCAGCCCGGCCACGACCACCTCACCTGGGTCGGGCACGGCACGGTGGTGGTCGCGATGGGCGGCGCGCGCGTGATCGTCGACCCGGTGCTGCGCCCGCGGATCCTGCACCTGCGGCGCTTCCACCGCGTCCCCCCGGCGGCGCTGCGCGGCCTCGATGCGGTCCTGATCACGCACCAGCACCACGACCACCTCGATCCGCCGTCACTCGAGCGGCTCGGCAAGGACCTGCCCGTGATCGTGCCGAGGGGCGCAGCCGGGACGCTGCGCCGCAAGCGCTTCACCCGCGTCTCGGAGATCGCGGAGGGCGAGCGCCTGCGGATCGGCGCGATCGAGGTGCTGGCGACGCCCGCGGAGCACGACGGCAAGCGCGACCAGCCGCTCGGCCCCCACGCCGACCCGATCGGCTACCGGCTGGAGGCCTCCCGCAGCGTCTACGTGGCGGGCGACACCGACCTCTTCGACGGCATGGACGCGATCGGCCCGGTCGACATCGCCTGCCTGCCGATCTTCGGCTGGGGCCCCGGCCTCGGCCCCGGCCACATGGATCCCGCGCGGGCGGCCGAGGCCGCGCGCCGGCTCCGGGCGCGGATCGCCATCCCGATCCACTGGGGCACGCTCTGGCCGATCGGGCGCGGAGAGCCGCCGCGGGAGCCGGCTGAGGCGTTCGCGACGGCGATGACGGGGACCGCGCCGGCCTGCGAGGCCCGCGTCCTCGAGCCGGGTGGCACGCTCGCGCTCGACGGCCCGGCGGAGGCTCAGACGAGCCGCTCGAGCGGCCAGTCGACGTAGCCGGGACTGGCCTCGGCGAGCGCCGCGACCTGCTCGTCGTGGCAGGTGAAGTAGAGGACCTGGTGCCGCTGTGCGAGGTCCGCGATCACGCGGGCGCCGCCTTCGCGGCGCTCCGGGTCGAGGTGGGTCAGCACGTCGTCCATCACCACCGGCAGCTCCACGCCGCCCGCCGCGCGCATCTCGTCGACGAGGCCCGCGCGCAGGCACAGGTAGACGAGGCCGACGGTCCCCTGCGAGAGCTCCGTGAAGGGGATGCGGTCGCCATCCCGGCCGATGATCTCCGAGCGCGCGCCCGCCCGCTCGCCGTCCGGCATCCGGATCTCAACCCAGGCGCCGCCGGTGGCGACACGGATCTGCTCGGCGGCGCGCCGCAGGACGCCCGGCTGGTGCTCCTCGACGAAGCGGTCCCGCGCCTGGGCGAGCACCTCGTGGGCGAGCCGCAGGGTCAGCCAGCGGTCGGCGATGTCGCGCAGGTCCGCCTCGGCGTCGGCGAGCGCCTGCGCGGCCGCGGGCACGTCGGCGGACTCGCCGGCTCGCTCGGCGAGCGCCTTCACGCCGCCGAGCGCGCGGTTGGCCTCCGCGAGCTCTTCGTCGCGCAGCCACGCGATCCGCGCCTCGGCGACCTCGAGCTCGGCCTCGGCCTCGGTCGGGTCGAGCGCGGCCGCCGCGGCCGTGGCGGCAGGGTCGTCGCCGCCGAGCGCGGCGGCCTCGGCACGGGCCGCGGCGAGCTCGAGCCGGTGCGCCTCGACCTGGGCGGCGTGGCGGGCGGCCTCCGCCATCGCCTCGTCGACGGCGCGCAGCGCCTCGTCGACACGGGCGCCGAGGAGCGCGGGATCCGCGGGGGCCTCGACGCCGGCGGCGGCGAGCGTCGCGGCGGCGCGCTCGCGGATCGCCGCGTCGGCGGCGCCCTCGTCGGCGGCGGCCTGCGCGGCCTGCGCGGCGACACGCTCGGCGTCGCGCACCTGCGCGAGGCCGGCGAGGAGGTCGGCGAGCTGGTCGGGGCGCAGCGGGTCGTCGAGGCCGCAGTCGGCGAGCGCGGCGGCCCACGCCGCCCGCGCCTCGTCGCGGGCCCGCGCCGCCGCCTCCGCCGCGGCCCGATCGCGCTCGGCCGCGCCCCGCAGGGCGGCGTCCTCACGCTGCACGCCGGACCCGGCGGCGACGACGCCGCTCGCGACGAGTCCGCCCGCGAGGGCGATGACGACGCCGATCACCCAGACGGGCGCGAGGCCGACGAGCATGCCTGCCACCACGATCGCGAGGCCCGCGATCAGGATGGCAAGCCCCAGGGCGCGACGCGGCGTCGGCGCCGCGGGCGCGTCGGCCGGCGCCTCCAGGGCGGCCGTGGCGGCCTCGGCGAGGCGCTCGGCGTCGCGGATCGCGCGCTCCGCCGCGTCCGCCGCCTCGCGCAGCGGCGCCTCCTCGGCGATGGTGGGCACCGCGGCGTCCGCGGCGAGCCCGAGCCGGGCACGCTCGGCGGCAGCGCGGTCGCGGGCCTCGGCGGCCTCGCGGCGGTGGCGCTCGGCGCGCCGGCGCGCCTCGTCTGCGGCCGGCACCTCGCCGGCGAGGGCGCGCAGCGCGCTCGCGCGCTCCGAGTCGATCGCGCCGTCGGGGACGGCGGGCGGCGCGGCCGCCTCGAGCTCCGCGACGCGCTCGCCGGCGGCGCGCAGGTCGAGGAGGCGGCGCAGGCCGTCGCGGGCCCGCATGGCCTCGACGAGGTCCGCCTCCACGCGGGCGACGCGCTCTGCGGCGGCGGCGAGGCCGTCCTCGGCGCCCGTGAGCGCCGCCGCCTCTGCCTCGGCGTCGCGCAGGACGCGGCGCGCATCCTTGACGCGGCGCAGGGCGTGGGCGTAGGGCTGGTTCTCACCGCTCCTCAGGTAGAGGGCGTCGCCGCGCTCGCGCAGGTCCTTCAGGACGGGGCCGGCGCCGCCGCCGGCCCCGAGGACCGCGGAGGCGAGCACCCCGGCGCGCACCGACGGGTCGTCGAGCAGGTCGATGCGGGCGAGGTCCACCGAGTCGAAGCTCTGGACCTGGTCGAACAGCGCGCGGTCGGCGATCCCGAGCGCCCGGCTCAGCGCGGCGTCGCCGACGGGGTCGCCGTCGGCGCCCGTGACGCGCACGGACGAGCCGTGCGTGCGCTCGACGACGATCCGACGGCCGTCGGCGTCGAGCAGGTCGATGCGGCCCGAGCGCGCCCCGCCGCCCCGCGGCTCGCGCAGCGGCGCCGCGCCGTCGCGGCGCAGCGCCGGGAACCCGAACAGCACTCCCCGGATCAGGTCCATGGTGGAGCTCTTGCCGGACTCGTTCGGGCCGTGCACGACGGTCAGGCCGGGCCCGGGCTCGATCACGCGTCCCGCGATCGCGCCGTAGGCGATCGCCTCGATGCGGGCGATCCTCACACCGCCGCCTCCGCGTCGAGGAGGAGGCCGAGTACGAGGTCGCGCGCCGCGGCGACGCGGGCCGACGGGTCCTCGCCGGCGAGACCGGCGAGGGCGGGATCGCCGAACGACTGCGTCAGCTCGGCGAGCAGCGCCGCGAGGGCGGACGGGTCGCCCTCGAGGGCGTCGAAGGCGGCCAGGGCGGCGCTCGCGAGACCCTGGCCGGCGCGCACCTCGTCGAGGTCGACGGCGGGGCCCGTGGCGGCGCGGATGCGCTCCCAGACGAGGTCGGGGCCCGCGACCTCATCGAGGCCGCGGCGCAGCGACTCGCGCTCGCCGTCGGTGCTGAGCAGGCGGTGCAGGTCGCCACGGCCGACGAGGCGGGCGCGCAGCACGACGAGCCGCCCTTCGGCGGCACGGACGGCATCGGCCGCGAGGCCCTCGAGGGCGCGCGTGAGGCCGTGCTCGCCGTCGAGCCCGCCGATCGCGAGCTCGACCTCCTCGAAGCGGACCCGGTCGAGCGGCACGTGGCGGACGTCGAGGACCTCGGCGCCGTCGAACTCGACGACAACGGCGCCGTGCGGCCCCCGTTCCGACGGCTTCGGCGAGCGCCCCTGCAGGGCACCGGCGTAGACGACCGGCGGCGACTCGCTCTCGACCGTGAAGCGGTGCACGTGACCCAGCGCCCAGTAGTCCATCCGCGCAGCGAGCAGGTCCTCGAGCCGGCAGGGCGCGTAGCGGCCGTGGCCCTCGCGCTCGCCGACCATGCAGTGCAGGAGGCCGACGTGCAGTCCCGGCGCGTCGCCGCGCGCGAAGCCGAGCGCGAGGTTGTCCTCCTCGGCGGCCCGGCCGAACGAGACGCCATGCACCACGACCGGGCCGAGGCCGCGCGGGTCGACGGCGTGCGCCTGCGGCCGCCCCGGCCGGAACACCGTGACGCCATCGACATCGGCCAGCGGCGAGCGGCCGCGCAGCGGGTCGTGGTTGCCGTGCACCGCGAAGACGGCGACGTCGGCCTCGACGAGGCGCGCGCAGGCGCGCTGCAGGCGCTGGCGCCCGCGGGAACTGCCGTCGGCGCGGTCGAACTGGTCGCCGGCGAGCAGGAGGAGCTCGGCCTCCTCCGCGAGGCACATCTCGACGAGGTCGTCGAGGGCGTCGAGGGAGGCGTCGAGCAGCACCTCGTCGAGGCCGTCGCGCACGGACCCGAGGCCCGTGAACGGGCTGTCGAGGTGCAGGTCGGCGGCGTGGACGAGGCGGCGTGGCATGCGCGGTTCGGGCGGGAGGCCCGGGCGACCGCTTGTCGCCGGCCTCCCGCCGAACCTTACGCAGGGACCCGGCCTGCGCCGGGGGCTTCGATCAGGCGCCGCCGCCCTCGGCCAGCTTCTTGCCGGCCATGGCGGTCGCGATCAGCATGAAGCCGTCGAACAGGAGCTGGATGCCGACGAGCAGGCCGATGGCCCATGCGGCCGACGACGGCAGCTCGACGAGGACGAGCACGGCGATCGCGATCGACAGCAGGCCGTTGACGATCATCCAGCCGGCGTTCGGCACGCCCGCGCCGCGGCCCTGGATGCCGGCGACGAGGCGGAAGAGGCCGATCACCAGGAAGAAGATCACGAGCACCCAGGTCAGGGTGATCGTGCCCTCCGCCGGGTTGATCAGGAGCCAGACGCCCGCGATCACGTAGAGGACGGCGAGGATCGCGCTCCAGATCCGGTGGCCCGTGGTGCCGCGCGACAGGGCCTCGGCGACCATGCCGACGGCGCCGACGAGCAGGATGATGCCCACGAGGATCGTGATCGTCACGGACGCGAGCGGCGGGATGATGATCGCGATCGCGCCGAGGACGACGGAGATGATGCCGCCGGCAAGCAGCACCTTCCAGTTCTTCGCGAGCGCCTGCCTGAGTTCAGGGGGCAGCCCGGGCATGGCAGTCGACATGGATCCTCCAGCGGTTGGGTCGGTCGCCTGCTACGCCGCGGGCCGGGCGAATCCTGCCGCGCGCAGGCCCTAGGTCGAGCCGGGCCAGCCGGCCGGCGGGTCCGTTCGCTGGCCGTTCGCGTCGAGGAACACCGCCGACGGGAACGAGCCGCCGCCGACCTTGATGAAGGTCTCCCCCGTGGTGCCGGTGTAGACGGTGACGGGGGCGTCGCCGTACTTCTCCTCGACGAAGGCGCGGATGTCGGCCCGTTCGGCGCTCGGCGCGGAGACCGCGATCACGGCCAGCTCGTCCTCGTTCGCCCGCGCGTACCGCGCGACCTCGGGAGCCTCGCTCCCGCACGAGAGTCAAAGGGGGTGGAAGAAGACGATCGCAAGCGGCTTGCCGGCGTAGTCGGCGAGGTCGGGCTCGCCCTCGACGACCGGCGTCGGCTCGGCGCTGGCCACCGCCGCGGCGTCCGCCGGAGCCGCCGCGTCGTCGCCGCCGCCGCACGCGGCGACCGTCAGGGCGAGCAACGCGAGCAGCAGGGCGAGGGGGGCGCGCATGTTCGGCGTTTCGCAGGCCGGCACGATACGGCTGCGCCGACGGCGCGCCCTACCGTGATGGGCAGCAGCGTGGCCGGCGAGCGGCTTGAGCCGTTCCTCGTCTCCGGGGTGGCCACGGTCTACGCCGGCTGCTTGGGAACCGTCCTGTTCCGGCGCCTCGCCGCGGCCCACGGCGTCATCTGCGTCGCCTGCACCCTGCCGCTGTTCGCGCCGGCGGGCCCGGAGGGGCCCTCCGCGTGGGTGGTCGAGCCGTCCGGCGTGGTCGGAATCGCGCTGCTGCCACCGGCCCAGGTCGCGCTCGTCTACCAGGAGCGCCGCGAGGCGCAGGCCGACGCCCGGACGGCCGACGCTCCGGACGGGCGCTAGGGTTCCGCCATGCGCCACGTCCCCGACCGCCTCGACCAGCGCCGCGCCGTCCTGCTCGTCGTCGACGTGCAGGAGCGGTTCCGGCCGCACATCGCGGGCTGGGAGCCGATGGTCGCGCACGTCGACGCCCTGATCCGCGGCTGCCGCGCCCTCGAGGTGCCCGTGATCGTGACGGAGCAGTACCCGCGGGGCCTCGGCCCGACGATCCCCGAGCTCGCGGAGGCCCTGGACGGCGTCGAGCCGATCGAGAAGCGCGCCTTCTCGTCGCTCGGCGCACCCGAGACCGTCGCCCAGCTCGACCAGTACGGGCGCGACCAGATCGTCGTCTGCGGCATCGAGGCGCACGTCTGCGTGCAGCAGTCCGTCGCCGACGTCCTGCGCTCGGGGCGCCAGGCGCACGTCGCGCTCGACGCGATCGCGAGCCGCACGGCCTCGAGCCGCGAGATCGGCGTCCGTCGCATGCGCGCCGCGGGCATGGTGCCGAGCGGCGTCGAGCTCGCGCTGTTCGAGATGATGGAGTCGGCCGACCACCCGGCCTTCAAGGAGGTGTCGGCGCTCGTCCGCGACCTGCCGACGTCGTTCGCGGCGGAGGCGGGCGCGTGAGCGGCCTCGTCCTGCACGACCACCCATTCTCGTCGAACGCGCAGAAGGCGCGCCTGCTGCTCGACCTGCTCGGCCTCGAGTACGCGACGCGCGAGGTGCCGTTCGAGGCCGAGCGCGCCGACTGGCACGTCGCCGTCAACCCGACCGGCGGCATCCCCGCGCTGCTCGACG